>JBCCEP010000039.1:0-16675 GCA_039030215.1 Pseudomonadota bacterium | reverse complement strand
CTGGAATTTTCGGTAAATAATTATATTCTTGTATTATAATTTTATTGAATATTCCAGACCGCGTACCGCAGCAGCGTGTTCATTTGGAGTGGATTGCTAATTTGGTTGCAGTAAGACCATTTGATCCGGCGCAAGGACTTTTGTGCGGTAATCAGTTAGTCTCGTACAAACTGTCGCTAAGTACTTTATTAGGAGGGATGAATCATGTTGAAGATCACAAAGCCATCGCCCAACCGTGTCGATCTTGAACTCAATGGCCCGCTTGATTCTGAGTCCATGGCAAGCGGGTTGGATGAATTAATAGAGAAGTCCGAAGACGTAAAACACGGTCGAATGCTCTACACTATCACTGATTTCAGCATGCCCAGCTTCGGCGCAATCGGCGTCGAAATGCAGCGCCTGCCAAAACTGTTTGGCTTGCTCGGAAAATTCGATCGATGCGCCGTGATTTGTGATGAGTCTTGGCTTAGAACGGCCGCGGAAATCGAGGGAAGGCTGTTCCCCGGAATTGACATCAAGAGCTTTCAGACCAATGAATTGGAGGAAGCCGAAAAATGGCTGGCTGAAGACGAAATCACGTGAATGCATCGCCTAAACGCAGGCGAATTAGCATTGTCATGGATTTCCTGCCGGTGTGAATCGGAACCGTCCAGAACTCATGCGGGAATGCAGCAGCGAATTAAAGCGTTTTTACAGCCAGGCTTCGTAGCCGTAGCTCGTGGCGCTTTCCGGGCTTTTTATCTCCACGGAACTTTGTTCGATTTCTCGACCGCAACGCCTGCATTTTTCGTGAATATGATTGTCATCAAAACTGTACCAGGCAAATTCAATTTCATGCCCGAACCATCTACACACTGTGTGTTCAATTAACTTATTGATCATAACGCCCTCATCCATCGTTATTACGATTTATTCAGATCAAACAAGCCAAAGACTATTCTTACAGAGTAACGCCCCATTTGAATCAATCAAAAATCACATCAATTAGGAAAAAGGAAAGAATTTCCTGAAAGGATAATTGATTCGATTATTATCATACCATAGTTTTGCCAATTGGTTAATTTCCATTGACTTTCTTTGCTGATTTCATACTTCCCTCGTACGAAATTTAACTTGATCGAGAGGCGCCCCCAGGCAGCTTAAAGCCCGGTACGAATCAGTATGGGTTGAGGATGCACCTGAAAAAAGGCCGTCGCAGGGCAGGGTTTGAGAAGGCCAAAGACCAGCTCAGGGCGAGATCGAAATAGCATCATCATTATTGATGCTTCAAAGCTGGAATGTCTCCCGAGGGATTTCGGAATCCTATCGCACGGAATAACACAATACCATTGAGCTTAAATTTTATTTTTTGATCTATTTATTTCTTCCGCTATTATATCTGATATACTATCAGATTTTCTGTGATTATCAATAATATAAACATTTTTATTTTCAAATTTATTTATCGATTTATATAAGTATTTCATATCATAATTGATTATTTGCTTCATTATTGTTTTATCTAATCTATATTTTTTTTGGGGGTGTTGGTCTACTATATAATAATTACTGAAAAGCCATCTTTTGGAAACGCCATAGAAGCTGCGCCACAACGGCATATCGAACAAAACAACTGTGTCTGCTTTTTCTATCCTCCTTTCAATGTCGTCCAGGTAATGACCCTCAAGAATCCATTGCTCAGAAGAAGTTAGTATATCGATTATTTTGCGGCGTAGTTGCACCTTTCTGCGTTTGGTTTTCCAATTTGGTCCCCAAAGGTGTTTGTCTAAATGGGTGATTTTTCTGCCGGTTAGCTTTCCAAGCCTGGTTGAAAATTTGGTCTTGCCTAAGCCTGATCTGCCAACAACCAGTATTTTGTCAAACCGTTCTGCCATCTAAACTCAACGCCCGCCAGCACGAAGCTTGTATGGATATCACTTCGCATTTCTGCATGCAATTTTCCGAAAGTCGGCGAGTATGGCCACCCGTCAGCGGAGGAAGAACAGCGAAATTAATTTGAACTGATCTGGGGCAACAAATTCCGAAACGAAATCGTGTATTGATTTCAATACCCTGGAAATGGTGGGCGTGACTGGGATTGAACCAGTGACCCCTACGATGTCAACGTAGTGCTCTCCCGCTGAGCTACACGCCCTAATCCAGTTAGTGTTTTCGCGCTTTACCGATCATGGACCTTCAAAAGCTCGGCGCGATAGACCATAGATAACCGGTATTCGTCAAGCCTTGATAATCATGTCAAAGGGGCATTTTTTTGAACGCCGCAAGACGACCAGGATTTAGGCCGCAGCCAGCATTTTTTCCACTTCATCGACCAGGTCTCGCAAATGAAATGGTTTGGAAAGCACTTTGGCATCCCTCGGTGCATCAGAATCGGGATTTAACGCAACCGCCGCAAATCCTGTAATGAACATCACTTTCAAATCCGGATCAATTTCCGTCGCGCGCCTCGCAAGCTCGATGCCATCCATCTCAGGCATGACAATATCAGTCAGCAGCAGATTGAACGGCTCTTCGCGGATCCGGTCATAGGCACTTGCCCCATTGTCAAAGGCGACAACACGATAGCCTGCCTTGTCCAGCGCCTTTTCCAGAAAACGGCGCATATCGTCATCATCTTCAGCAAGCAGAATCTTAGTCATGTCCGCTCCGGTTTGGACAAGGTGTCCTTTGTTTTGCCAATCCCCTATCTAATCCGACATTTTGGTAAACAGAGGATGAATATGCAAGCGCTCAGATGACTTGCCTTATCGATATGCTGCACTATGATGCTACATTTGTTCGAAGCATCAGGTGCTTGGAATACCACTATAAGTCTGACAATAACCGAATTATGTTCACAATAAGGTCCCGATACGAATATGCCGACCGGATTCGATTTGACGCTCAATCCAGCCTTTACGGTGATGGAACCTGCTGAACAGCGCGTACCTTTCGTATTCAATTCACCCCATAGCGGGCGAAACTACACTTCCCAGTTCCTCAGTTCGATTAGGCTTAATCGAAGCTCTGTTAGAAAATCCGAAGACTACCGGGTCGATGAACTGTTCTCGGGCTCGGTTCGTCAGGGTTGCCCCATGCTGGTCGCGAATTTTCCAAGAGCCTTTCTTGATGTAAACCGCGAGCCCTATGAACTTGACCCGCTGATGTTCGAGGACGAATTGCCCGATTTCGTAAATACCCGGTCAGCCCGCGTTGCCGGCGGATTGGGAACCATTGCGCGAATCGTCTCCGAAAACGAGGATATCTACAATCGTAAGCTCACCTGCGAAGAAGGCTTCGAGCGCATCGAGACGATTTACAAGCCATACCATGCCGCACTGCATGAAATTCTGACGCGCACCCATGAGCTGTTTGGCTATTGCGTACTCGTTGATTGTCACTCGATGCCCTCATTTGGAGCTGGCGGTCTGCGCCGTGCACGACCCGATATTGTGCTGGGAGACCGTTACGCAACCAGCTGTGCACAGAAGATCACCTGGGCAGCAGCAGAATTTCTTGCAGCACTTGGATATTGCGTTGAAATCAACAAACCCTATGCGGGAGGGTTTATTTCAGAGCATTACGGCCGGCCCGATGACGGATTCCACGCCATCCAGATCGAAGTCAATCGTGGCCTCTACATGAACGAGGAACGGCTTGAAAGAAGTAGAAGATTTAGCCAGGTCCAGGACGACTTGACCCGGTTCATCGGCCGTCTGGTATCGATTCCTGATGGCGACCTGCACGCGGTTCGTCAGCTGGCAGCTGAATAAAAAAAGACCGCATCTTTTGACAGATGCGGTCAAAGTCGGGAGGAAACGCCCATAAGGGCAGCAATATTAGGATATTGCACTGCACAATATAGTGTGCAGTGCAAAAATTGCAAGCTATTTGTTTCAATTCTCTGATATAAATGGTCGATAATATTTCAGCTTCGCCATGACGAATGGAAATCCATGACGCCCGATGAAATTGCAAAAACGCTCAACACCATGTGCGATTTGGCGGCTAGAGAAACACTACCCCGTTTCCGAACCAGATTGGCGGTGGAGAACAAGGACGAGATCGGCGGATTTGACCCTGTCACAGAAGCAGATCAGGCTGCGGAGAATGTTCTGCGTGACTACGTCATGCAGAGTTTCCCCTTGCATGGTTTTGTTGGAGAAGAAGCGCCACCCTTTCAGGCCGATGCTGAATATTGCTGGATCGTCGACCCGGTCGACGGAACCCGGGCATTTATATCCGGCCTGCCGAGTTGGGGCACGCTGATCGGGCTGTCCCGAAACGGAGAACCTGTTGCAGGCGTCATGCACCAGCCTTTTACAGGTGAGCGTTACATGGCAACCGGTGACAGCGCATTTCTTGCTCACGCTGGCAATAGAGAGCCACTTTCGACAAGTGCAGTGACCAAACTCGAACAGGCAATACTGCTGACCACGTCACCATTTCTGTTTGCTCCGGGCAAAATCGAGAAGTTCCAGACCGTCGAGAAACGGTGCAAACTCGCGCGCTATGGTTTCGATTGCTACGGTTATGCCATGGTTGCAGCCGGCCATGCAGATCTTGTAGTCGAATGCGGACTAAAGACCTTTGACATCGCAGCCCTGATACCGGTCGTTCAACAGGCGGGCGGTAAGGTTACCAACTGGCAGGGCGAAAGTGCTATTGACGGCGGCTGCGTCCTTGCGGCGGCAAATCCGGATCTTCACGCGCAGGCTCTTGAAATCCTGGCTTCCTGATTGTGCCACAAAGCCCTTATTGGGTACCCGGAAAAAACGTAAGAAGAGCTGCCAGCAATTGCTGCCGATAGACATCGCGCTCCTGAAGAAGCTCATGTCGGGCTCCGTTAATAGTTACCGCACGGCCCGAACGCATCGCTCGTCCCAAAAGTTCGGTCGCCTCATTCGACACCACCCTGTCCATACCGCCGGAAACCAGCAATGTCGGTATGTGCAACGCTCCGATAAAGTCCGGATCGGCGACCCGGTCCATGGCCTGACAGGCCGCAAATACCCAGGCAGCAGTTGGCCCGCCAAGCACCAGTTCAGGATGTTGTCGCGAAAATTCCTTGGTTCTTTCAAAACGCCTGGTATCGGACGTCAGCATATTTCCCATAAATCTGCGATTTCTGCTCAGATTTGGCCCGCCACTCATATAAAGTTCGCCAAGCCCGATTACGGAGAGAAAACCACTTAGATATTTTGTCAGTTGTTGCCCAATGGGAACGGCACCAAACCTGATAAGCGGCGCACACAACACCATGCGCTGTATCCGGTTACCCAAAATTGGAGATGCTATCAGACCGATCAGCGACCCGGTGGAATGGCCCAGGATAAAATAAGGTGGCCTGCAGTCGGGCAGTGCGACCTCATTCAGGACGGTTTCCAGATCAATCACATACTGATCGAAACTGTCGACATATCCACGTTTCCTGTCCTTGAGAATACGCGCTGAACCGCCCTGACCGCGAAAGTCGAATGTGCAGACATCGAAACCGTTCTTGATCAGGTCGTCGACCGTTTCAAAGTGTTTTTCGATAAATTCCGAACGCCCCTGCAAAATGACAATTGTACCCTTGTAAGGCGCGCGTATTGCCTTCCATCGGGCGTAGCGAATTGCAATCGCATCCGGGGTGTACACTTCCCCGCAGACGGCCCCTTTCGGTGCAGGGTTTCCATCGGTGACGGCCAATTCCTTCAATTCAGTTCCCTTCTGACACAGCCGTCCCGACCACAATTACATCTACACTTGAACTTAAAACCCATAATCACCACATCTTGGATAGGCGCCAAAATGGGCCTGCAAACGCCAATCTTCGGCCAGTTAAGGCGAATATTGGATTCAACATATATATGCAACTGTCGCTTCTAAGGAGGGCAAATTATGCACGCAATTGACTTTGCACCACTTTATCGTTCAACAGTCGGTTTTGATCGGCTTTTTTCCATGCTGGACAACGTTGGTCAATCTGATTCCGTTCCCGGCTATCCTCCCTACAACATTGAACGCACAGGCGAAAATGCTTACCGCATTTCGATGGCTGTCGCAGGATTTTCGCAGGATGAGATCGCAATTGAATCTCGCGAAAACACGCTGACGGTTACCGGCGAAAAGAAACCGAAGACCGAGGACAAGGATTCCGGTGAAGTTCTGTTCCGCGGTATCGCATCGCGTGGATTTGAGCGCAGATTTCAGCTCGCAGAGCATGTGGAAGTAAAGACCGCAGGACTCGAAAACGGGCTGCTGCACATCGATCTGGTTCGGGAAATTCCTGAAGCCATGAAGCCGCGTAAGATTGAAATTACCAAAGGCAAGGTAAAACAGATCGAAGGCAAAAAGGCTGCCTAAGGCGCCTGACTGCCATAACGTAATTAAGGGCGCCACTTGGCGCCCTTTTTATTTCCCGAACCTTGTATGATCACCAATTCACGCAGCTTCGGATTTCCGCGGGAACATACCTGACAATATCCTGTCTACCGACAAAGCACCGCCACCTTTGACCACCAGCACCAGCAGCACGAAAATCCACAAGGTCCGCTGATCGACAATCGCTGACCCAGATTCGCGATCAAACAGTGCACCGACTGTCGAGGCATCAACACCGAGCAAAAAGACATCGACATAGGATTGGACACAAATGAAAACGATCATCCCAAGCGCCGCGACGCGGGTAAACAGGCCGATGACAATCAATATCGGCAAAAGGAACTCTGCATAGGTTCCCATATAGACGACGACCTTGAGGTAAAATGGGATATTGGCGATCTCCAGATCATAGGAAACCATCACCTGCTCGGTAAGGATTTGAATATAGGCACTGAAACTCGGCTGAAAAAATCCTGCAATGCCCGAGCCCACCTTGAGGCTGGCCGAATGCAGGTAATACACCATCAATACACCGGCAAACACGAACCTCGCCGCCAATTCAAGAAACCAGCCATTGGCCAATTTTTCAATTGTCCCGAAAACCCCGTCATGCATGCTTCGAATCAAGTTAATCAACATGTTGAAATCTACCCTTTAATTTTGCTGCCCATCTTCAGTCGGCAAATCGGAACTGAAGACACCTGCATTCAATGCGAGTGCCAGTGCTGCCGACAAATCAAATTCTTCAAATTCACCCATCACCTCGCCGGCCGCCTCCCCAAGCGTCGAACCATTCGCCAAGGCTGAAAACAAGTGATAGGTCGCGTGATCAATTGGCCATAATTGCACGTCCAGTTCCGGTCGTGTGATCGCAATCGACTGTGATTTGGACAGATCGACACCATCATCCGGCCGACCGTCACGCCAGCCAAATAAGTCCAGCACCGGCCAATCGGAGGTTATCAAGCGCAGAGCCGGATGCGGTTGAAACACCAGTTCCTGAACTGCCTCCGGTTCCAGACCTTCAAGTACCGCGCCGGTCAGCACCTCAGCATCCATGGCGTGATAGGATTCCAGCCAGGCACGCTCTACCCGGGCAACATCGCCAAGAAACGGTGATTTCGCCAACGGCGGAAAATTCTCGATGAACCCGGCGAAATTTTCTCCATAATTTTGCATCATGGCGCTGTTGGGGGGCGTCTCGGCGACATAGTTTCGGCAGATCTTGCCGAAATTTTCTTCCCCGATAATCACTTTGAGCGCCGGATAAGCATCTCCAAGACTATCCATCAGGCTGACGACCACATTGTTCCTGTATACGGAATAACGTTTGGGAGCAGCTTTACCCTCCGCATCGGTAATGCCATCGGGTATCGCGATATCCGGATCGAGCAACGCAGAGGCAAAGATCCTGTTGGTCACAGGCTCCATGACGTCTGAAGGACCATCCTGCTGATGACTATTTCCGTTCCTGGACATGGCAATTAATGCAATTGACGTTCTAGCGTGGCCTGGCGAGCGGGATTTTCTCGATCGAAGTTGCGGCCCAAAATCTCATCCGCCCGCCTAGCCTCGGCCGCCAATACGGGCCATTCGGGCACTTCGTTATCCCATTCGACAAGACTCGGGCACGGTCCGGTATGTGAAAGTACGAGACGATAAAGTTCCCAAACATCATCGCAAACTTCACGGTCATGCGCATCAATCAGAAGCGGTCTGTCATCATCGTCGGTATCGGTCGCATGTCCGGCCAGGTGAATCTCCTGGACCAGTTCAAGCGGATAAGCATTGATGTAATCTCTCGGGCTGTAGCCATGATTTGTTGCTGAAACAAAGACGTTGTTCACGTCAAACAGCAGCCCACACCCCGACCTGGCAGCGATCTCGGCCATGAAATCCACCTCCGACCAGGTGGATTCGGAAAACACCACATAGGTTGACGGATTCTCGATCAGGATTTGGCGCCCGATTGCCTCCTGGACTTGGCTGACATGAGCCACGACATTTTCCAGTGTCGCATCGGTGTAGGGAACCGGCAAAAGATCGTTGTAGAAAACATCGTCATGGGTCGACCATGCCAGATGCTCGGACACAAGGCCCGGCTTGTATATCTCTTCCAGGCGCTTGAACCGCTCCAGATGATCGGGATCTATCGCGCGATCACCCCCGATCGACATGCCGACACCGTGCAGGCTGATCGGATATTGACTTCGAATTGCGTGCAACTGGGCGTGGGGTAATCCGCCTGCACCCATGTAGTTTTCGGCATGAACCTCGAAAAATCCGATATCGGCATCACGCTCGAGGATATCTTTTACATGCTGCGCCTTGAGACCGACCCCCGCACGGGCGGGAATTGGTCTCAAGGTAAATTCGGCACCGGACAAATTTGCATCAACTATGGTTTGCATCTGCCCGGCCCGTTTCTCGTTTCTCAAAACTATTGCATCAACTATTAGGAAGGAATGTCGCGAGTAAGTGGTGTTGACGAACCAACTTTTTTCTCACCATTCACGTCAACCACGAAGTCTGAGCACTTGTCGACATCGATATATGTCCAAGCATTGCCCTGGTAATCAACCTTTGATGTCCCGGCACAGGTAGTGCCAGGGCCTGCCGCGCAGTCGTTTTGACCGGCAAGCGACACGCCGTAGCATTTCATTTTGGCAGCATGTGCCGGAGTGGTGTTCGCAGTCATGCTTACAGCAGCGGTCAGTGCACCTGCTACAACAGCAGCGTTTGCAAAAGTCGACTTTTTCATACGTGTTTCTCCTTGGTTTAAAAATTCATGATCAGCAGGAATTTGGGTCTTGTTGTGTCAACCCTCCGCCGACAAGCGAAATCTGGTTACGTTAATGTTCAATTGGAAATCAAGAAACTGTCAGGCAAGATGACGGATTCGTGATCTTTTTACTCAACTAATCAACTCACCAAATTTATCTACATCAATATCCCGGGTCGCGAAACTACAAACAAAACGCGCCAATACTTCATCTTCACCCATGGAATCTGTAATAAAGGCTGGCGGCGTCTCAATAAAGAACATCGCATCTGATGCCAGCAATTCGTCTGACACCTCGCTTTTCATGATCGCAAAGACTTCATTCGCATCTGGCTGCCATGCCAGACGAAGCTTCGACGAACGTTTGATGTGGGATGTTAAAAGCGCTGCCATCTCATTGGCATGACGCGCCAGTTTCAACCACAACCCATCCTCCAGCAAGGCTTCGAACTGTGCAGAAAGAAAACTGCTTTTCGAGTAGAGTTGGCCAGCGCGCTTGTGGATGAACTCAAAATCCCTTGCCAGATCTTCATTGAAAAACACGATCGCCTCGGCACACCAACAGCCATTTTTAGTTCCGCCAAACGAAAGAACATCAACGCCGGACTTCCAGGTCATTTCAGCCGGTGATACCGCCAGCCTCGCAATTGCGTTGGCAAATCTGGCCCCGTCCATGTGCAGCGGAATGTCGTTTGAGCGCGCAATGTCTGATATCTGGCTAACTTCGGATAATGAATAGGTCGTCCCCGCTTCCGTGAGCTGGGTTATCGAGATGGCAGCCGGTTGGCCATGATGGACAAACTCCCGGGGGTACCTGGCCACCGCATTTTCAAGCGCTCCCGGATCAACCTTCCCGTCATTTCCACTGACACCATGCAGCCGGACGCCATCCGTAAAGAACTCGGGCCCACCGCACTCGTCCACGATTATGTGTGCATTTTCGTGGCAAAACACGACACCGCCGGGTCTGGCCACAGCGGACAGTGCCAGGGAATTCGCAATCGTACCGGTCCCTACCAAAAAAACCGAAACCTCGCATTCGAACAGTTCGCCAATCTTCCTGACGACATCTTTGTCTATGTCACTATTGGCATAAGATGGCGTAAATCCGCTGGTCTTCTCAACAACATGCCGGGCAATCTCGGGATGTACCCCTGCCCAGTTATCGCTGGCAAATATCATTATTCCTCCACAAGAAACTGCAAGATATTGAGAATCTGCTCGACCGGCATTTGAGATAGAATATTACCGGAACCGCGCGTTTTTCATTCGCATCTGCCGCCCACACGCAAACGGCAAAGATGCAGGTTTAGAGCAGGTAGGAGATATTTTAAAGCGAATATGCAATTTTCGGCATCTGCCCAAGAACAAGTTTCGCTTGCCCTTGCCTCGGCTTTCTGGCATTTTCTGTGAAATTGGGACAACAGTCCTGTCCTATTTTGGATCGATAAGATACATTTGCGCAATTGTGGTTCTGCAATTAATTCCGTGCCGAACAAATTTGTTGGGAAGAAATGACATTCGGAACGATGCAGAACAAAGCAGAAATTCCGGATAGTTAAATTCGGAAAACCAGGATGGTCCGGAATCTTTATTCAGATTCTCCGAACAGGGCCAAAACCACAATTTGCAGAATTGCTTGCTCCGATGTGTTACAGCAGGCCGGTATCAAAATGCGCCTGCAAATATGTGGGTCATGGAGGATGGATGATGGCACAACAAAGATCTGACCGTGGCGGTTTGTTTACTCACGCTTTGGGCGAAAAACGTGACTTTTCCGCGTCAGCTTCGCATGCCGTTTCATCGCCGGCGTCCATGAGGAACCCAGGAATGCAACCAGGCAAGCAGGGCCTTTATGATCCTGCCAATGAACACGACGCCTGTGGTGTCGGTTTTATCGCCCATATGAAGGGCAAGAAATCGCATGCGATCATTTCCGATGGTCTGGCCATGCTTAAGAACCTCACCCATCGCGGCGCTGTTGGCGCCGATCCGCTGATGGGCGACGGCGCAGGGATGCTGACACAGATCCCGCACGACCTTTTCAAGGAAGAGATGACAGCTTCAGGCGTCGAGCTGCCCGAGCCGGGACAATATGGCGTCGGCCACATCTTCATGCCGCAGGACGATTCTGCGCGTCAACATATTGAAGAGATCATTGAAGAGGTCATCCAATCCGAAGGCCAGACATTGCTTGGGTTCCGCGACGTGCCGGTGGACAACGCCTCGCTGTCGAAAGCACCCGATATTGCCGCCTCTGAGCCCAGACATCGCCAGGTATTTATCGGCCGCAACGAGAATATTGCCTCCGAAGATGAATTCGAACGGCGTCTTTATATATTGCGCAAGGTCATTTCGGCACGGATTCATGAAGAGACCGACGGCCGCGACAACGGATTTTATCTGGTTTCGATGTCGGCACGGACCATTGTCTATAAAGGCATGTTCCTCGCCTATCAGGTTGAAGCCTATTACAAGGACCTGGTGGATCCGCGCTATGAAAGTGCCCTGGCGCTGGTTCATCAGAGATTTTCGACCAATACCTTCCCGTCGTGGAAGCTCGCCCACCCCTACCGTATGGTCGCCCACAACGGTGAGATCAACACCTTGCGCGGCAACGTCAACTGGATGGCGGCGCGCCAGGCTTCGGTCGAATCCGAACTGTTTGGCGACGACATCAACAAACTTTGGCCGATCTCCTATGAAGGCCAGTCGGACACCGCCTGTTTCGACAATGCGCTGGAATTTCTCTGGCAGGGTGGTTATTCACTCGCCCACGCGATGATGATGCTCATCCCGGAAGCGTGGAGCGGCAACAAGCTGATGGATAACGACCGAAAGGCGTTTTACGAGTACCACGCAGCGTTGATGGAGCCATGGGATGGTCCTGCAGCGGTTGCCTTCACCGATGGCAGGCAAATCGGTGCGACCCTGGACAGAAACGGTCTGCGCCCGGCGCGTTATGTCGTCACCAAGGATGACTATGTAATCATGGCGTCAGAAGCCGGCGTGATCACAATCGATGAGGAACGGATCAAGACCAAATGGCGGCTGCAGCCAGGCCGGATGTTGCTGATCGACCTTGCCGAAGGCCGGATCATCTCCGACGAGGAAATTAAGCAGGATATCTCCTCACGACATCCTTATAAGGACTGGCTCGCTAACACCCAGCTTATCCTCGAAGATCTGAGCCCGGTGGAACCGCGCGCGCTTCGCAAGGATGTCGAGTTGCTCGATCGCCAGCAGGCTTTCGGCTATACGCAGGAAGATACCCGCATTCTTATGGCGCCAATGGCAATTGTCGGTCAGGAAGCGCTCGGCTCGATGGGCACGGACACACCGATTTCGGCTATGTCGTCACGGTCGAAGCTGCTCTACACCTATTTCAAGCAGAACTTTGCACAGGTGACCAATCCGCCGATCGATCCGATCCGCGAGGAATTGGTGATGAGCCTGGTTTCCTTCATCGGGCCGCGGCCCAATATTTTCGATCTTGTCGGAAATTCACGCCACAAGAGGATGGAGGTCCGCCAGCCAATCCTGACCAATGGTGATCTGGAAAAAATCCGCTCGATTGGCCATACCGAAGACAATTTCGATACCAAGACGATCGACATTACCTATCATTCCGCCCAGGGAAGCGAAGGCATGTTGGGCGCCATTTCGAAGATATGCGATCGCGCCGAAACTGCCGTCTCAAATGGCTACAACATTATTGTCCTCTCTGACCGCCAGGTCGGACCCGACAGAATTGCGATCCCTGCGCTGCTCGCAACCGCTGCTGTCCACCATGATCTGATTAGAAAGGGATTGCGGACCTCCGTTGGCCTCGTTGTCGAATCCGGCGAACCGCGCGAGGTTCATCACTTCACCTGCCTCGCTGGATACGGAGCAGAAGCGATCAACCCCTATCTGGCATTTGATACTTTGCTCGACATGCATGCCCGCGGCGAGTTCCCACCCGAAGTCGACGAAGGCGAAGTCGTGGAGCGTTACATAAAATCCATTGGCAAGGGTATCCTGAAGGTAATGTCCAAAATGGGCATTTCGACCTATCAGTCCTATTGCGGTGCCCAGATTTTTGATGCGGTCGGACTATCTACTGAATTTGTCGAAAAGTATTTCACCGGTACCGCGACCACGATTGAGGGCGTTGGCCTGAATGAAATCGCAATCGAGACGTCCAAACGGCACAACGCCGCTTTTGGCGACGATCCTGTCTTGCGCGATGCGCTTGATGTAGGCGGCGACTATATGTTCCGCCTCCGTGGCGAGGAACATGTCTGGACGCCGGACACCGTTTCCAAACTGCAGCATTCGGTGCGAGGCGAATCCTTCGAGACCTACAGCGAATTTGCGAAATCGGTCAATGAAGCAACAGCGAGCGCCAAGACCATTCGTGGCCTGTTCAAGATCAAGATGGCAGAAGAAGCCGGTCGCAAGCCGGTTCCGTTGGACAAAGTCGAACCGGCCAGCGAGATCGTCAAGCGCTTCTCAACTGGTGCAATGTCCTTTGGCTCGATCAGCCGTGAGGCCCACACCACGCTGGCACGCGCAATGAATGCCATTGGCGGCAAGTCGAATACCGGAGAAGGCGGCGAGGAACCCGACCGCTATGAGCCCCTGCCCGATGGATCTTCGAACCCTGAGCGGTCGGCAATCAAGCAGGTCGCATCCGGCCGATTTGGCGTTACCGCGGAATATCTGGTCAATTCCGATATGATGCAGATCAAGATGGCCCAGGGCGCAAAGCCCGGTGAAGGCGGTCAATTGCCGGGGCACAAGGTGGATGCGACCATCGCCAAGGTACGCCACTCGACACCGGGTGTGGGCCTGATTTCACCCCCACCCCATCATGACATCTATTCGATCGAGGATCTCGCCCAACTCATTTTTGACCTGAAGAACGTCAATCCCGATGGGGATGTATCGGTGAAGCTGGTTTCGGAAGTTGGCGTCGGGACGGTTGCTGCCGGCGTTGCAAAGGCACGCGCCGACCACATCACGATTTCCGGCTTTGAAGGCGGAACCGGTGCCTCGCCAATGACCTCGATCAAGCATGCCGGATCTCCCTGGGAGATGGGCATATCAGAAACCCACCAGACCCTGGTGCTGAACGGGCTGCGTAGCCGCGTGGCGCTTCAGGTCGATGGTGGGTTGCGTACCGGTCGCGACGTTATCATCGGAGCATTATTGGGCGCAGACGAATTCGGGTTTGCCACCGGACCGCTTATTGCAGCCGGTTGCATCATGATGCGCAAATGTCATCTCAATACCTGCCCTGTCGGGATTGCCACACAGGATCCGGTCCTGCGCAAGCGTTTCCGTGGTGCCGCAGAACATGTCATCAATTACATGTTCTATGTGGCCGAGGAGGTTCGGCAGATCCTGGCTGAAATGGGCTATACCGAGCTTAATCAGGTGATCGGACAATCAGACCTTCTTTCTAAGGAAGAAATGATCGAACATTGGAAAGCCAAGGGCCTTGATTTTGAACGGGTATTCTTCAAGCCGGAAGCGGACCCTGAGGAAATCTACAACACCCAGGTACAGGACCATCCAATTCACGACATCCTCGACCGGCAATTGATCGAATTGGCCAGGCCTTCGCTCGAAAAATTGCAGCCGGTCCAGCATGACATCGTCATTCGAAATACCGACCGTTCGGCCGGCGCCATGCTGTCTGGCAAGATCGCTAAGCAGTTTGGTCACAAGGGCCTGAAACCCGACACCATTACATTCTCCATGACAGGAACCGCCGGACAATCCTTCGGTGCGTTCCTGGCGCATGGCGTGACATTTGATCTCGAAGGTGACGCCAATGACTATGTTGGCAAGGGCCTGACGGGCGGAAAGATCATTGTCCGTCCGCCGGAAAATTCAAGCATTATCGCCGAGGAATCGATCATCGTCGGCAATACGGTTTTGTACGGCGCCATCGAGGGTGAATGCTATTTCCGCGGGGTTGCTGGCGAGCGCTTTGCCGTCCGGAATTCGGGAGCTGTAGCCGTTGTGGAAGGTGTAGGCGACCACGGTTGTGAATATATGACCGGCGGCGTTGTCGTTGTAATCGGAAATACCGGACGAAATTTCGCTGCCGGCATGTCGGGCGGTATCGCCTATGTCCTTGATGAGACAAGTGACTTCGCCGAACGCTGCAACCTGGCGATGGTGGATCTGGAACCGGTGCCCGAGGAAGATGACCTGCTCGAGAGGCTGCATCATCATGGCGGTGATCTGGAGTTCAAGGGCAGGATTGATGTATTGGCCAATATGTCCGGCTTCGATGCAGAGCGCCTGTTCCAGCTTGTCAGCAAGCATCACCAACTCACCGGATCAGTAAAGGCGAAGGAGATTCTGGATAACTGGGCCGAATACCTGCCCAGATTTGTGAAGGTGATGCCGGTCGAATATCGACGTGCCCTGCGCGAAATCGAACTTGCACAATCAACAGAGGCGGCGGAGTAAGACTAGATGGGTAAGGTAACCGGTTTTCTGGAGATTGATCGTCGCGAGCGCAAATATCGCTCAGCTTCCGATCGTGTGCGAAATTACCGTGAATTTGTAATCCCGCTTGGCGATGAAGGTACCCGCGACCAGGCAGCACGCTGCATGGATTGCGGCATTCCCTATTGTCACAATGGCTGTCCGGTCAATAACCAGATTCCAGACTGGAATGATCTCGTCTACCAGGACAAATGGGATGAAGCGGCAAGAAATCTGCACTCGACCAACAATTTCCCGGAGTTTACCGGTCGCATTTGCCCTGCCCCCTGTGAAGCCTCATGCACGCTGAACATCGAAGATACGCCCGTAACGATCAAGACGATAGAATGCGCGATCATCGACAAGGCCTGGGAAAGCGGCAACGTTCACCCAGAGCCTGCCCTGACCAAAACCGGCAAGAAGGTAGCGATTGTTGGCTCGGGACCGGCAGGTCTCGCTGCTGCCCAACAACTTGCACGCGTCGGGCATCATGTTGAGGTGTTCGAGAAGAATGCCAAGGCAGGCGGATTGCTTCGCTATGGCATTCCCGATTTCAAGATGGAAAAGCATCTGATCGACCGTCGGATCGAACAAATGAGCGCAGAAGGTGTGGTTTTTACATGCAATACCCACATTGGTGTCGAACGCGATATCAAGGAAATCGTCGACGAATTCGACGCGGTCTTGCTGGCAGGCGGTTCTGAAACCCCGCGTGACCTTCCAATTCCGGGCCGCGATTTGTCTGGAGTACACTTTGCGATGGATTTCCTGCCTCAACAAAATCGCCGTGTATCCGACGAGCCGCCGGTGGATAACCGGCCAATACTGGCTTCGGGAAAGCACGTCGTCGTTATTGGCGGAGGCGATACAGGGTCGGACTGTATCGGGACCTCTATCCGACAGGGTTCACTTTCCGTAACCCAGTTGGAAATCATGCCGATGCCGCCGGAAAAGGAAAACAAGGCGCTTACCTGGCCGGACTGGCCACTCAAACTCCGCACATCTTCCAGCCATCAGGAAGGCGCAGAGCGTGAATTTTCTGTCCTGACGCAAAGCTTTTCG
>JBCCEP010000038.1:0-17111 GCA_039030215.1 Pseudomonadota bacterium | reverse complement strand
GTTGGCCGCGCGCCATCTGGCAGATATCGGAGCGAAACGGATCGCGTTTGTCGGAGGGTTTGAAGGCCATCCGGTTACACTGGAAAGAATGTCGGGTTATGTCGAACTGACAGAAGAATTGCGGGTCGAACCGATCCAGATTTTCGGAAGGCCGAGCCGTGCATTTGGCCGCGATTGCGCCAATGACCTGATTAAAAATCATACTGAAGTCGATGCGGCGGTCTGCTTCAATGATCTGGTCGCGCTTGGCTTGCTATCGGGGTTTGCGCAATCATCCGTTGCAGTCGGCTCGGATTTCCGGATTGTCGGATTTGATGATATCGAGGAGTGTGCCCTGGTCTATCCGAGGTTATCCTCTATCCGGTGCGATGTCGGCAGCTTTGGACGCCGTTCAGCCGAAACGATGCTGGCATGGCTGGAAACCGGAGAACGACCGCCCGCCCGCGATCTTGCGCCGGTAAAACTCGTCGTAAGACAATCCAGTTCCAGTATGTAAACCGATCGCTGTTTTATACTTGCTGGACCAGGAATTTGCTATCCGGCCACCTCTCCATCGATATCCAATTGTTCAATTTCAACGGCCTGACCGGTATCCGCTGCCTGCTGGATGGCTTCGACAACCTGCAGCGATTTGAGGCCCTCGACACCGGAAACTATCGGGGTCTCGTTTCCGCGGATCACGTTTGCAAAATGCAGCGCCTGATCGGTCAGGGATTCTCCGGAGTTAGCGGACAGGTTCCGCGCCGCCATCGGGGTCCACCAATTGGGCGAACCTTCGTGGCTCCAGATCTTCAGATCGGGAACTGACAATGCGCCAAGCGTCCCGCCTATGAGGTAACAACTCTGATCAGTTGGCGGAAAATCTGGATTTTCACGGGCGGTAAGTTCCCAACTCCATGGTGAAGCAATGGCATCAGCAACTGATATTGTCGCGATCGCGCCGTTTGAAAATGTCAGGATCGCGGCTGCAAGATCCTCGTTTTCAAATCTGCGAATGGACGGCACCGCCTGAGCCTGAACGCGAACTACTTCCCCACAAAAGTGACGCAAAAGATCAACGTCATGAACCAGGTTTACGGAGATAGGCCCCGCGCCTTTTTTTGTCCGCCAAGGTGCTTCATCGAAATAGTGATCGGGCTTGTAAAACCAGCATGTTGTCTGGACAGCCCGCAACTGGCCGATCTCGCCGTTTTCAATTGCCGACTTTGCGGTTCGAACGATCGGATTGTAACGCCGGTGATGACCGACCAATAAGGGCACCTTGGCGTTGTTTGCCGCCTTCACCAACATAAGTCCGTCGGCAGAAGTAGCGGCAATGGGCTTTTCGACCAATACCGGGCACTGTCTTTCGATACAGGCAAGCCCTTGCTCCACATGCATCAATGTCGGTGTTGCCAGAATCACGCCATCGACGGACGTGACCTGATCAAACATTTCTTCCAGACTGCCGAAAACCGGCACACCTTCGGAAACAGCAGATCGGCGGCCCGCTTCAGCCGGTTCTACAATCGCCGCCAGTTCCAATGCCGCGCCTTGCTTGATCGCTGAAACATGTGCCTTGCCCGCCAAACCATAGCCTACGAGGACGATACGGGCTGCGGGCGGGCCTGACCCGGCATTTTCTATATCCTTCACTGCGGTGAATTCTCCAAGGGAATCTATTCTAAGTTTTAAGGCTCCTTTTATAGGCTATTTTCTGCTCGATGAAATGGAGATCGCCACTATCAGACCTCAATATCGGGAACCTCCCGCCCAGAAATTTTCAAGCACGATTTTTCCCTTGGCGGTGCCGGCCTCGATCAGGCGATGGGCTTCGCGGAGATTGGCTGCATTAATCGGTGACAGTATCTGGCTGACGGTTGTGCGAATCCTACCCGCATCGATCTCGTCGGCCACCCAACTAAGCAGTTTGTGCTGTTCGATCATGTCCGGCGTCTGGAACATCGAACGAGCGTACATGAACTCCCAATGCAGGCTGGCCGCCTTCATCTTCATGGCATCCATAGGCATGGGCAGATCAGTGTCGTCGATCGTGACTATGCCCGATTGCGGGCGGATGAGTTCAACGGCGGTTTGCCAATGGCGCATGTCATTGAAGATCGCGATATGGTCGACGTAATGCATGCCCAGGTCACGAACCTGGGCAACCATATCCTCGCGATGATTGACTACATGGTCGGCACCAAGCTCTCTTACCCAGGATTCTGTCTCCGGCCTGGATGCCGTTGCGACGACTGTAAGCCCGGCATGTTTTGCCAATTGGATGCCGATCGAACCAACGCCGCCGCCCGCACCAATGATCAAAATGGTCTGGCCCTTGTCAGCGCCATCGCGGTCTATGCCCAGCCGGTCGAAAAATGCCTCATAGGCAGTAATTGTAGTCAGCGGTAACGCAGCGGATTCAGCATGGCTGAGTGAAACAGGTTTTCTTCCCACAATGCGTTCGTCGATGATCTGATATTCTGAGTTGCAGCCCGGGCGGGTGATATCGCCGGCATACCAGACCTCATCACCGGGCTTGAACAGGGTTGTCTCATCACCAACCGCTTCAACGACACCGCTTGCATCCCATCCAATGACCTTCGGCGGATTTTCAGCCGGGCCGGATTTACCGCGGCCACTGCGAATTTTGGTGTCGACCGGGTTAACGGCAATCGCCTTTACTGCGACCAGTATATCCCTTCCTGTTGGTTCAGGTTTTGGCAGATCGAAATCCAGAAAGGAGTCGGGATCGTCGATCGGCAGGTGATGGGTAAATGCAACAGCTTTCATCTATACGCTCCGTATGTCAGCCGATTTGCGACATTTCATTCAGCACGAAATCTTCGACCGCCCCATCTGTCGCTTCCATGTAGGCGGCCAGATGCGCAGCGTTCATGTGCGTTTGCCACAAATCCCTGCTGGTCCAGTTTTCAAAAAACATGAAATGGGCCGGGTTTGAATTGTCCTGATGCAGGTCGTACTGGATGCAGCCCTCCTCGGCACGGGTAACCTCGATCAGTTTCAACAATTCGGCTTTTACCAATTCGATCTTGTCGGGTTTGGCGTGAATGTTGGCCACGATTGTCAATTTGTCCACATTTTATCTCCTTGAATTTATCTGGATCGCGAGATAACGATTAAGCAGCAAATTGACAAGTACGTACTCATATGTGCTGTAGGTACAAAAAGTATACCATGGAGATCTCCATGCGGTTTGATAGCTATGATTGTTCGCGCGGTTGTCCGGTAGAGGCAACGCTGGAAAAGATTGGCGGGAAATGGAAGGGGATCGTTCTGTTTCATCTGCTTCAGGGGACGAAGCGTTACAGCGAACTGAAACGCGATGTCGGTACCGTCACACAAAGAATGCTGACCAAACAACTCAGAGAGCTAGAGGAAGACGGGTTGATTGTTCGGACCGTCTATCCTGTCGTGCCTCCGCATGTCGAATATAGTCTGAGCGAGACGGGCAAGACCCTGGAACCGATCCTGATTGCGCTTCGTGACTGGGGTGAAAAGTTTCTCGAAAAAAATTAGGACGGCATGTCCGTTTCAGATGCAGAGACGCTTTCCGACATCGCCTTGAACGTCGCGTCCCTCTCCTGGGCATTCATGGCCAGGGTATCGGCGATCTCCACCAGCCATTTGGCCTCGCTCGGCTCCATGGCGTAATTGGAAATGCTGACCAGAAAAGCGCCCCACAAAATATTCTGCTTGGACTGCAGGCTGACATTTTTCGCCTTGGCGATTTCTGCCAAAGCACCCTTGCGATCTTCCTGAATCCTGTCTCCCGCGTCGGTAATATGGGAATGTCCCGGTTCGTTGGCGATGAGCCGGCCATACAGGGTCGAGACAAATTTGACCTCGCGATCATCAATGTCGTCATCGGCACCAGCTTCCAACAGCATTGCCATCCAAAGCGCATGACGGGTAATTTCCAGCTCGTGTTTGGGCACCCGTTTGGCATCCTTGGCAAGCCGCGCTGCTAGTTCTTTACCAAGCTCGGCAATCTTCTTTGGCGATACTCCGCTCAGTTCGAGTTCTTCCAATTGCCGCTGTCTTTGTCCCGATTTACCGCCCATCACCTTCTGGCGAAGGCGAGGCATGACAAAGAGGAAAATCACGACGGCAATCGCAACCCACAGAATGCTTGTCAGCGCTGAAGACATAAATCGTACTCCCTACCTCAATGGTCGAGATTGAAGGAACCATTGGTCCCGACATGTGCAATTTCCGGGATTTCGAAGAAACTATAATAAATCCAACCAGATGCAAATATTGTATCCAGGAGATTTGTCCGGGCAATCTGAATTCATCGAAAGACCAAATATATTGCAATGCAATAGCTGCGAGATTCAGATTGTCCCTCCACGCTGAAGACAAATGTTGGATATTCTCAATCAAGAATCAGTATTGCGCGCTGTCATTTTCCATGTGAACATTTGATTGCTTGTAAAATGTGAGGAGTCCCCAAGATGAGATTATTTCTACTTGCGATGGCGTGTTTGTTTGCCGTCGTGACTGGCGCTCATGCCCAGAACACAGACAAACCAAACATATTGGTGATCTGGGGAGATGATATCGGCCAGTTCAATATCAGTGCCTATAACCGCGGCATGATGGGTTACAGAACCCCGAATATCGATCGGATTGCAGCAGAGGGTGCGCTGTTTACCGATTGGTATGGCCAGCAGAGCTGTACGGCAGGACGCGCGGCGTTCATCACAGGACAGTCGCCGATCCGCACCGGACTGACCAAGGTAGGTCTTCCGGGTGCCCCTGAGGGCATGAAGATCGAAGACCCGACCATTGCAGGTCTATTGAAGCCACTTGGCTACATGACTGGCCAATTTGGCAAGAACCATCTTGGTGACCGTGACGAGATGCTGCCGACCAATCATGGTTTTGATGAGTTTTTCGGCAATCTCTATCATCTGAACGCCGAAGAAGAGCCTGAAAATGTCGACTATCCAAAAAGTGACGAGTTCCGGAAAAACTTCGGGCCGCGCGGTGTCATCAAGTCTTCGGCGGATGGCTCCATTGAGGATACGGGTCCGCTAACCAAAAAGCGGATGGAAACGGTTGACGAGGAAGTAACGGCGGCAGCGCTGGACTTTATCGACCGGGCCCATGAACAGGGAAAACCGTTCTTTGTCTGGTGGAATTCCACACGGATGCATATCTTCACGCATCTGAAGGAAGAGTCCGAAGGCAAGACCGGCTATGGCATCTACGCCGATGGCATGGTCGAGCATGACGGCATGGTAGGTCAGCTGCTCGACAAGCTCGATGAGCTGGGTATCGCCGACAATACCATTGTGATGTACTCCACCGATAATGGTGCCGAGACCTTCACCTGGCCCGACGGTGGGACCACCATGTTCAAGGGTGAGAAAAACACCCAGTGGGAAGGTGGTTTCCGCGTGCCTACCCTGATCCGGTGGCCTGGGACAATCCAACCCGGCACCGTCGTCAACGACCTGCTGGCGCATGAGGACATGCTTCCGACACTGCTGGCAGCAGCTGGCGAACCGGACATCAAGCAAAAGCTGCTTGATGGTGGCGTGCAGGCGATCGGTCGTGAGTACAAGGTTCATCTCGATGGCTATGACGTTACCGAGACGTTCAAGGGTGAAGCGCCAACCCCACGCGAGGACTTCATCTACTGGACCGATGACGGCTCTGTCGCCGCCTTGCGCTATAATGACTGGAAAATCACTTTCCTCAGACAAAATGCGGAAGGTTACCGGGTATGGATTACCCCGTTCGAGGTGTTGCGTGCACCGTCTCTGACCAATTTGCGGATGGACCCGTTTGAGCGGGCAGAAGCGGAAGATGCGATGGGCTATCAGAAATGGTGGGCCGAACGCATGTTCGTGTTTGCACCTGCTGGTGCCTATGTCGGACGCTGGCTGCAAAGCTTCCAGGAGTTTCCGCCGAGGCAAAAACCCGGCAGCTTCAACCTGGACAATGTGATGGAACAGGTGACCAAGGGTTCTCAGGGCAACCAATAGGGTTCAAACCTGAATTGAACATAAATTACAGGCCCCGGCGACGGGGCCTGTTTACTTGGTGAAACTGTCTTCAGGCGGGTGATAGAACGTGAATCGCCCTGTCCGCGAGCATGTCGCGGACCTTCGAAGCATATTCAGCCATGTGAGGCGCTTTGAAATGGGCCCGCAGAGCAGCGGCGCTCTCCCATTTCTCCACCACCACGAACGTGTTGTTGCCAAACTCGGTCTGGACTTCGCCGACACGATCCGCATCGATCGCCGGTCCGTATTCCAGGCAGCCATCTTCTGCCAGAACCAAGGGTATGATTTTGCGGAATTCTTCCAGGACCTTTTCTCGAAGTCCGTCCTTGGTGGTGATTATTGCGATGACATGAACCATGGCCATTGGGTACCCTTCCCTGATTTTTGCCAGAGGAGTTATCAAGAACCGGTCATCGCTGTCCAGTTCTTTACCGTCCAATGATCCTTGAGAGTGGGGAGATCAATTCGCCACCAGGGTTTTTGAGATTCCGGCTTCATCCATCAATTGCAGGAGATGCTCTGCCGGTATGCCAAGGTTGGATCCATCATAGCCCGGTAGAATGGCGGCGTTTACCGCGACAATCTCTCCGTCGAGATTCAAGACAGGCCCACCGCTGCCGCCCTGTGTTGTCGCCGCGTCATAGACAATGAAATTCGTCGAGGTCTGCGCAACAATGCCAGAGCTCGAAAGCGGCTGGATAAGATCCCTATCCGCCAGAAGGCTCGCAATTTCCCAGAAATTGGTCGTCTTGGTTTCCTGAAGTTCGGCGAGAAACTCCTTTCCCGATCTCGCAACCATGGAACGCAAACCGGTGGGATAGCCCATGACGATTACCTGGCCACCCTGCGCCAGGGGTTGTCCGGAAACTACAAGTGCTGCGAGGGGCTCTTGTGCGGCCGTCATTCGAACCAGTGCCAGATCCCGATTTTCGCTGGCTGTTATCAGTTCGACTTCCTCACCTTCCGCTCTACCCGGTGCGAAAGCCAGGAACCTGATCATGAAAGGCTCCAATTCCTTGCCGTTCGGTGCCGATGGCCCGGCATCCTTTCCCCAAGGCACGGCAACGTGGCGATTGGTGGCAAGGACCGTCCCATCGCCGACCGCGAATCCGGTGCCGGTAAATTGACGTTCAGCGATCTTGCCTTCGCCATCGACAGACAGAAGTGGCTGGCCGTTCGGGCCGGCAATCGGTCGTTCCATCGGTCCCAGAACAAATCGTAATGGTTTTTTGCTTGTTTTCTCCCGGAAACCGTAAGCGCCCTGAAGGAACACGACGGAGCCTGCCGTTTCGGAGATTACGCGCTCTGTCGACTGCGTACGCTGTTCGAGTGTTTCCAGCCGGTCCAATTGAACTGCCAACCCCTGGGAAAGATCCTCGCGGATCTTCTCGAGTTCGGCAGGTGTGATCGCCTCTTCCTGCGAACGAGTCAATTGCCGTGCAAAGGCTTCAAGCTGGACATCGCCGGACACCAACTGCTCCTGCTGCATTTCGTTGAGCTGATATTGCTGGAAAGTAACATAGGCGAGAAGTGCCAGCATGGTGACGACACCGATGCGGAACAGGACGGTTGTTTCGGTGACCATCCGTCTCAGCCCGTCGAAAACTGCATAGATCGTGCGTTGAACCGGTGGCTTTCTGCTGGTTTGCAGATAATCCCAGCAATCCTCGCAAATGTCGGAAAAATAACGTCTTGAATGAGCTGAACTGTCGATCAGCTGAAACCTGGAAAGCGGCCCTTTTTCTCCGAATTCCACGATGTCGTCATTGACCAGTTCGGCAGACTGTACCTGTCTGCCATTAATCCAGATTTTTGCCTCACCCAATGCCTGCAGGTTGAAGGTGCCATCAGCAAGCTTCAGGCGGGCAATGGCATCCTGGCGTGGTTTTTCCGGAGGCGCCCCATCGGTACCAATCGTGCGCAAGCTGCGATCGTCGCCGATAATCACGTCAATGTTATTCCTGGAAAGAATAGTGCGCGTGCCCAGTCCCGGTCCTGAAATATGTTCCAGAACGGCATGGGTAGTCTTCGGCAACTGGTTTGCATTTTGAAGCATTGATAATCACCACTTGCGGCAGTTCAGCGCTTTACTCCCCCTCATGTCGGTATCGATGCCGAGAAACACAATACAAAGGCTATCACGTAAATGACAATGGATGTCAGAATCCTCAAATTTGGTGCCTGAACGCCAAAGAAGACCAAGTAGCGAATTTTGTTGTCATTTCTTCATTGTAATACAAGGCAAATTCTCGTTAAGTATGGGCGAATGTTACCCCGAAGTTGCCGGTCCTTGTCCCGGTCTTGATGTGCAGGAATTCTGAATGGCTGAGCACAAGTTCCCCTTGCTGGCTGCAATTCGACAAATCGGAATGGCAGTTGCGTTGATTGTTTTAACAATTGGCCTGGCCGCGTGCAGCAATAGTGACACCGCTGAGCAGACAGGGGAACCAGAGGAAGCCCCTGGAGTCTCGGTAATCACGGTGTCGAAGAAGCCGTTCGCCGATTCCATAGAATTCATCGGACAGACCGAAGCATTCCAGCAAGTTGATCTGCGCGCGCGGGTCACCGGTTTCCTGGTCGACAAGACGTTTGAGGATGGATCAATCGTCGAAAAAGACGAGGAATTGTTTGTCATCGATCCGGCAGAATATGAGGTTGCGCTAAGCGCTGCACAGGCCGGTCTTTCGAAGGCGGAAGCTGATCTGCTGAAATGGCAACAGCAATTGGAAAGAACCTCCACGCTGGTAAAGGACGGCACGGTTGCGAAAGCATCGCTTGATGATGCGGTTGCGGCGGAGGCCACGGCGAGAGCCAATATTTCCGAAGCCCAGGCGGAGATAAAGAATGCCGAACTGAATGTGGGCTATACGCACATCAAGTCACCGATCAGCGGCCGGATTGGCAAGGCGCAGATCGACGTCGGAAACCTGATTGGCCCCGATAGCGGTGTGCTGGCAACGGTGGTCGCGCTTGATCCGTTGCGGGTTGTCTTTTCAGTCTCAGAGAAGACCTATCTGACAGTTCAAAAAGAGCAGGTCGATGGCCGGGATCCGAATTTTGTGCCACAAATCCGGTTTGCCAATGGCGATCTCTATGACCATCCGGGTGAATTATTGTTTGTCGACAATCAGGTTGACAATACTACCGGCACGATCCGGGTCTTCCTGAAATTTCCAAATCCGGAAGGTACACTACTGCCTGGTTTGTTCGTGACGGTCATTCTTTCCTCGGAAACGCCGGTCGAACAGATCCTCATTCCGGTTTCGGCGGTGCAGCTCAACCAATCGGGCCCGTTTGTTCTTCTGGTGGACGGTGAATCGAAAGTGGAGACGCGACCAATCCAGACCGGTGATCGCAATGCCGGAGAAATCGTTGTCACTTCCGGTCTGGAACCTGGCGAAACCATCATTGTCGATGGTATTCAGAAGGTGAGGCCCGGCATGACGGTCGCGGCGACGCCCGCGGTACAGAGCGAGTAGACCGGGCATGCTGAGCGGCTTTTTTATTGACCGGCCCAAATTTGCGTTCGTCATCGCGATTGTCGTGGTGCTGGTCGGCCTGCTGGCGCTGGTTTCGCTGCCTGTAGCCGAATTCCCCGAGCTTAGCCCGCCACAGGTGCAGGTAACCGCGAATTATCCGGGAGCCAATGCCAAGGTGGTCGAGGAGACGGTAGCCGCGGTGATCGAAGCCGAGGTCAACGGCGTCGAGGGCATGACCTACATGTCCTCCAAGAGCTCCAATGACGGCAGCTACACGCTGACGGTGACCTTCGAAATCGGGACGGACGGAGACCAGGCGCAGGTCAACGTCCAGAACCGGGTTGCGATTACGGCTGCGCGGCTTCCCGAGGAAGTCAACCGGCAGGGCGTGATTACCAAGAAACAATCGACCTCGATGTTGATGGTGATCGCCGTCTATTCGCCGGAAGACACCTATGACGACATCTTTCTGAGCAATTATGCCTCAATCAACATCAAGGATACGCTGGCGCGTGTTCCCGGCGTAGCCCAAGTCTCGATTTTGGGTGCGCGTGATTACGGCATGCGGATCTGGTTGCAGCCGGACCGTCTGACCAGTCTCGGGCTTACTGCGACCGAAGTCATCAATGCGATCCGGGACCAGAATATTCAGGCATCCCCTGGAACGGTGGGCGCTGAACCCGCACCACCCGGACAGCAATTCCAGTATTCGCTTCAGGCAAAGGGCAGGTTGTCGGATGTCGAAGAATTCGGCGCCATCATCATTCGTACCGGGTCGGACGGAGCCATTGTCCGGCTTCGCGATGTTGCCAGGCTGGAACTGGGTGCATCCAATTACGGCTGGTATGGCCAGCTAAACGGCTCGGCGTCTGCCAACCTGGCGGTCTACCAATTGCCTGACGCGAACGCGCTTGATGTTGCGCGCGGAATTCGTGGCGAACTCGAACGGTTATCGGGCCGATTTCCCGACGATCTGGATTATTCGGTTGCCTATGACACGACTCTATATGTCGAAACCTCGATCCAGGGTGTGGTCGTAACGCTGTTCCAGGCGTTGGTGCTTGTGGTGATTGTTGTCTTTGTCTTCCTGCAGGATTGGCGATCTACAATCATCCCGGCGATCGCAA
Organism: Pseudomonadota bacterium; assembly: GCA_039030215.1. Lineage (GTDB taxonomy): Bacteria > Pseudomonadota > Alphaproteobacteria > Rhizobiales > Rhizobiaceae > BOKV01. The sequence continues at coordinate 6,488 of JBCCEP010000038.1, read as the reverse complement.
TCCCGGTCTCGCTAATCGGGACGTTTGCCGCCCTGCTGGCGCTGGGCTTTACCATCAACACGATCAGCCTGTTCGGGTTGATCCTTGCCATTGGGGTTGTCGTCGATGATGCGATCGTGGTTGTGGAGAACGTGCAGCGATATTTGTCTGAGGGGTATGACGCCAAGGAAGCAACGCGGAAGACCATGAACGAGGTCTCAGGGCCGGTCGTGGCAACGACGCTGGTGCTGCTTGCCGTTTTCATCCCAACCGCGTTTACTCCCGGATTGACAGGGCGGTTGTTTGTCCAGTTTGCTGCGACAATCTCGTTTGCCGTCTCGATTTCGTCAGTCGTTGCATTGACCCTCAGCCCGGCACTTTGTGCAACCATCCTGAAGAAGCCGGAACCGGTTACCCGTGGCCCACTGGCCTGGTTCGAAAAGGTCGTTGATAAAAGCCGGTCTGGTTATCTTGCTCTTGTAAACCGTCTGATCCGGATCGCCAGTTTTGCGATGATCGGATTCCTGGGCGTTGGCGTGGCAACGGGATATTTTGCGGCCGGCCTGCCAACCGGCTTCATCCCGCAAGAGGATCGTGGCGCATTCTTCATCGATATCAGGCTGCCGGATGCCGCCGCTCTTGATCGGACCTCCAAAGTGATGGAAGAGGTCGAGGCGCTCGTCATGGAAACGCCCGGTATCGAGAATGTGCTTTCGATCGGCGGATACAGCCTGTTATCGGGCGCGGTGGCGCCAAATACCGGATTCGTGATTGCCGTTCTCGAACCCTGGGATGAACGAACCGAAAAAGGCCTTGGCCTGCGCACGGTCTTGGGCGGGCTTGCGCCAAAACTGTTATCCCTGCCATCGGCAACCGTATTGCCCTTCAACCCGCCACCCATTCCCGGACTGGGAACCACAGGGGGGTTCCAGTTTGTGCTGCAGGATTCTGAAGGCCGAAGCCCCGAGATTTTGGCCGCAGCAACCAATGGCCTGGTGTTTGCCGCCAACAGCAATTCTTCGCTGAGCAATGTGTTTTCAACCTATCGCGCCAGCACGCCGCAATATTTCGTCAATCTCGATCGCGAGCTGGCCAAGATCCGCGGTGTGGATATAGCAGAAGTCTTTCAGGTGCTATCGGCGAATTTCGGCTCCTACTATGTCAACGACTTCAACAAGTTCGGCAGGCTGTACCGGGTCTATATCCAGGCAGAGGGCGACCGCCGTGCCGAACCTGATCAGATCAACGAACTCTATGTGAGAAACTCGTCAGGCGAGATGATCCCCTTGCGGGCGCTTGTCAGCCTCGAGCCGATTTTGGGTCCGGACACGATCGAGCGGTATAACATGTTCCGCGCCGCGACCATCAATGGCGATGGTGCAACGGGCGTCAGTAGCGGGCAGGCCATCCAGATCATGGAGGCAACCGCTGACGAAACCATGCCGGCGGGCTTTACCTATGAGTGGAGCGGCATGTCGCTCGAAGAGATCAAGGCAGGCGCAGCCGGCAATACGATCATGCTGCTTTCGGTCCTGTTCGCCTATCTGTTCCTGGTTGCCCAATATGAAAGCTGGACAGCGCCATTGGCGGTCATGTTGTCGGTTGTGTTTGCGGTGTTGGGTGCGGTCCTGGCACTGTCGGTCGTCGGCATACCGCTCAATATCTATGCCCAGGTGGGTCTGGTTCTACTCATAGGGCTGGCAGCGAAAAATGCGATTCTCATTGTCGAATTTGCCAAAACCCTGCGCGAATCCGGCAAACCGATCGTGGAATCGGCATCAGAAGCGGCGGGCCTGCGTTTCCGGGCGGTCCTGATGACGGCATTTTCCTTCATATTGGGCGTGTTGCCGCTGGTGTTTGCTTCCGGTGCCGGTGCGGCCAGTCAGGCTTCGGTCGGTATCACGGTCTTTGGTGGCATGATGGCCGCCACGGTTCTAGGCGTGATTTTCATTCCGGTATTGTTCGTGTTCTTCACCAGGATCGGCGAGTTCCTTTCACCGCTGCCGGACAAACCGGAACCGGCCGAGGCAGCCGAGAAAAATCCTGCATAAAGCGTGAAAGAAGCGTGACGCCTACTGGCTTGCCCACATGATCCGGGCCATCCATTCGACGTCACCAAGTTTAAGCTGCCGGTTATGGTGTTCGGGATTGAGAGATATCAGCTCAATCTGGGTTGCGGTCTTGCGGGCCAAGACTTTCGCCATCACCTCACCAGCCATTGTCTTCACCACCACCCGGTCACCCTTTCGGGTGCTGGCACCGGGTGCGACAATGATGATATCTCCCTGGCGGTATAACGGAAGCATCGAGTCGCCTGAAACTTCAAGCGCGTAGACACTATCCGGCTCATCTGACGGAAAGCGGATTTCGTCCCATCCCTGGCCCGTGGGATATCCGCCATCGTCAAAAAAGCCCCCAACCCCCGCCTGGGCCATACCAATAACCGGAACTGCCCTTCCTACCGCCGAGCGATAGGAAACCGGACCGGTGCGATTTCTCGATTGCGCCTTGTTCCGGGAAACAAGCGCCATGAATTCATCAAGTGTAGTGTTTGTCGACCTGAGTGCCTTTGCGATGGATTCGGTCGAGGGCCATCGTGCCCTGCCAACGCTGGTAACACGTTTGGACTTGTTAAATGTCGTTGGGTCGAGGCCAGATTTTCTGGCCAACCCGGAAGGTGTGAGGCGTCGCCGTTCAGCCAATGCGTCTATCGCTGCCCAAACCGCTTCATGGGATAGCATGGTCGCCCGTTATCTCCCCGCGTAAGGAAATGATTGTCCAGATTTGATAGAACATCGGGTTCATTTCTGTCTACCGTGGGAAGCGGAATCCGGTGGGGAAGTCTTATTTTGTTTTAAATGGTTGCCTTCCGGACACAATCATCGCCTCAAGAAGGTCCAATCTGTCCTGTCCCCAGAACACTTCGCCACGATAAACATAGGCCGGAGCGCCAATTGCATCTGCGGAAACGGCATCCTGGGTGTTTTTTTCATAAATCTCGGCGGATTTTTCCCGATTTGCCATGTCAAGGATGGCATCGGGATCAAAACCGGTGGTTTTCAACAACTCGGCCAGCACTTCTGCATCGGCAATCTGGCGTTCATCACGCCACAAGGCCTGACCCACGCTGAAATAGAAATCACCCGGATTACCGCCGGTCGCGCCGATGGAAATAATGCAGCGATCAGCTAATTGCGGATCGGTCGGGAAATTATCTGGCTGTGTGACCAGCTCAAGACTACGTTGTTCGGAAATTCGTTGCAGTTCAAGCAGTCGATATCGCTGGCGCGTCTCGCTACGATCCTTCAAGGGTACGGAGCCGGATACTGCCCATAAGCCTGCCATCTTGACCGGTTTGTAGCTTATTGCCTTTCCGTTTCGGTTGGCGATTTCAACCAGCGCCTTCTGTCCCAAATACGCAAATGGAGAAGTGGCGGTAAAGTAGTAGTCTATGGAATCGTCCAATTTAATGCGTCTCCGCTCGCTGGTAATCCGGATCAGGCAGCCCGTTTTGTGGGATCATCCGTTTCGTATCGCGCATAGAAGGATTGGTTGGTCTTTGCCATTTCCAGCAGTTCCTTGTTCGGCTTGAATTGGTCGCCGTATTTTTTCTGAAGTTTCTTGCAGAGCGTGACAAAGGCTGCCGTTCCCATGCCGTCAATGTAGGAGATCGCACCGCCGGTAAATGGTGCAAAACCAAATCCGAGAATGGAACCCACATCGGCTTCACGCATGTCGGTTACGACGTTCTCCTCCACACAACGCGACGCCTCAAGTGCGATTACAGCATGGAACCGGTCTTTCAGTTCCTGGATCGAGATGGTGTCGGCGTCGAGCTGCGGATAAAGGTCCTTCAAACCCGGCCACAAATACTTTTTGGCGGGCTTTGCAGGGTAGTCATAAAATCCCTTGCCGTTCTTGCGGCCCATCCGGCCATGTTTTTCGACCATTGCATCGATCAGCTCGACATGGCGCATGTCGACGGCATTCTCGCCGATATCACGGATGGTCTGATGCAGTATCTTGTGTGACAGATCGATCGCTGTCTCATCATTAAGCGCCAAGGGCCCGACCGGCATGCCGGCCATCTTGGCGACATTTTCAATCATCGCTGCCGGTACGCCTTCAATCAGCATGTTGTAGGCTTCCGACATGTAGCGTAGCACCATGCGATTGATGTAGAAGCCGCGGGTATCGTTGACCACGATCGGGGTCTTCTTGATCTGCCGGACGAAATCGAGCGCAGTTGCCAGCGCCCTGTCACCGGTTTTCTTGCCCTTGATGATCTCGGTCAGCATCATCCGGTCCACCGGCGAGAAGAAATGAATGCCGACAAATTCGGTCTGCCGCGGGAAGTTTTCCGCGAGGCTGGTGATCGGAATGGTCGAGGTGTTGGAGGCAAAGATCGCCGCTTCCTTCATGTGTTTTGCCGCTTCTTCCGTAACGGCTTTCTTCACGCCGGAATCTTCAAAAACAGCCTCGATCACCAGATCGCAGTCGCTGATGGCCGAATAATCGGCCGTCGTCTCGATCAGGGAGAGCAGTTCTTCCTTTTTCTTCGGTGTTGACCGTCCCCGCGATATTGCCTTGTCTTCCAGTTCCGCCGAATGGGCGCGTCCCTTTTCGGCTGCCTCACTGTCGCGATCCAGAAGGACAACATTTATGCCGCCCTTTGCAGTGACATAGCCAATGCCGGCACCCATGAAGCCGCCGCCGCCAAGAATTCCGACCTTCTTGATGGAAGTCGGAGCAATCTCGGCTGGCCGCCTCGCACCCTTGTTCAGTTCCTGAAGCGAAAGGAACAGTGTCCTAATCATCATGCCGGCTTCGGTCGACTGAAGCACATTGGCAAAATACTGGCTTTCGACCTTGAGCGCAGTATCGATCGGAAGGAGCAAGCCCTCATAGACACATTTCATGATCGCACGCGCGCCGGGATAATTGTCGAATGTCTCGCGCCGATAGATCGCATTTGCCGGCGGGAATAGCTGGGCACCGGCTTTCGAATAGACAGGGCCTGCTGGTATCTTGAATCCCTTCTCGTCCCAGGGCTTTACCGGGCTCAGGCCATCGGCAATCAATTTCCTTGCCGTATCCACAAGTTGATCAGCCGGAACGACCTCATCAACCAGGCCAAGCTTTTTTGCCTTTGTCGCGTCATAACTCTTGCCGAGCAGCAGCATTTGCAAAGCTTCCTGGGTATGGATCAATCTCGGCAAGCGCTGGGTTCCGCCTGCGCCGGGAAAGAGGCCGACCTTTACTTCCGGCAGACCCAGCTTTGTTTTCGGATTGTCGGACAAGACCCGGCCATGGCAGGCCAGCGCCAATTCCGTCGAGCCGCCCATGGCGACACCGTTGATTGCCGCTACAAACGGCTTGCCGCAGGTTTCCAATTTCCGGTAGATGACCTGCAATTGCGAGACGCCTTCAAAGAGGATGGTTGCAGCACCTTCCGGGTCGCTCTCCTTCATTTTCTGAAAATCGGCAAAGCTGCCTTGCAACATGGAAAGATCCGCACCGCCGGAAAACGTTTCCTTGCCTGATGTAATGACCGCGCCCTTGATGGCCTCATCTCCTGCGACCATGTCGATGATCGCATCCATTTCCGCCATTACTGACTGGTCAATCAGGTTCATCGATTTGCCGGGCATGTCCCAGGTAACAACTGCAACACCGTCGGAACCGGTCTCGACCTTGAAATTCTTGTAGCTCATTTTCTCGTTCCCACTCGCCGCCTAGATCCGTTCAATGATTGTCGCCGTGCCCATGCCGGCGCCGATGCACAGCGTGACAAGGGCGGTATTGAGATCGCGACGTTCCAGTTCATCAAGTACTGTACCCAGGATCATTGCGCCGGTCGCGCCCAGCGGATGACCCATGGCAATGGCCCCGCCACAGACATTGATCCGATCATGGGGAATATCGAAATATTGCATGTAGCGCAGGACAACCGAGGCAAATGCCTCGTTCAATTCGAACAGGTCGATATCGTCCCTGGTCATGCGCGCATTCTTCAGGAGCTTCTCGGTAACATCGACCGGCCCGGTCAGCATCAGTGCCGGGTCGGAGCCAATGCTGGCATAGGCTCTTATCTTCGCCCGCGGCGTCAGACCGAGCGCCTTGCCGCCTTTCTTCGAGCCCAGCAATACGGCTGCTGCGCCATCAACAATACCGGATGAATTGCCGGCGTGGTGGACATGATCGACCGCTTCGACTTCGGGGTGGGCCTGAATTCCGACAGCGTCAAATCCACCCATCTGACCCATCATGACAAAGGACGGATCCAGGGCAGCCAGGGACTGCATGTCGGTACCGGGCCGCATGTGTTCATCGTGATCAAGGATGGTGATGCCGTTTATGTCCTTTACCGGGATCACAGAGTTGGCAAACCGCCCCTCCTTCCAGCTTCTTTCCGATCGAGCCTGGCTTTCAACCGCATAACCATCCACCTCATCGCGGGAGAACCCATATTTGGTTGCAATCAGGTCGGCCGACACACCCTGCGGCAT
>JBCCEP010000037.1:0-17248 GCA_039030215.1 Pseudomonadota bacterium | reverse complement strand
GTGACTGATCAGGACACGGCAAACACAAGGGCGGGATTTGTTGCCCTGATCGGCGCCCCGAATGCGGGCAAGTCCACCCTGATGAACCAGCTTGTCGGTACCAAGGTCTCGATTGTCACTCACAAGGTACAAACCACGCGCGCGATCATTCGCGGTATTCTGACTGAAGGTAATTCGCAGATTGTCTTTGTTGATACACCGGGCATTTTCACACCGCGTAGACGCCTCGACGAGGCAATGGTTGCAACCGCCTGGGGTGGTGCAAAGGATGCAGACATCGTCTTGTTTATGATCGACGCCGAACGCGGAATAAATGAAGACGTCGAGAAAATCCTTGCTGCAGCCAAGGAAACCCGCCAACCCAAAGCCCTTGTGATCAACAAGATTGACTGTGTTCCGCGCGAGCAGCTCCTGGAGATCACGCAAAAAGCCAATGACATCGCCGAGTTCGACACAACGTTCATGATTTCCGCGCTGAACGGGGACGGCTGCCGCGATCTGCTGGATTGGTTGACGAGCCAACTGCCCGAAGGCCCATGGCTTTACCCGGAAGATGACATTTCCGACTTGCCAATGCGGCAACTGGCAGCCGAGATCACGCGTGAAAAACTCTATTTACGGCTACACGAAGAACTGCCCTATGCCAGCCATGTCGAAACGGAGACATGGACAGAACAGGAAGACGGTAGCGTCCGTATCGAACAGACAATTTTTGTCGAGCGGCAAAGCCAGAAGAAAATCGTGATCGGTGCGAAGGGCGCGACAATCAAGGCGATTTCCATGGCGGCGCGTCGCGAACTGGCCGAGATTATCCAAAAACCCGTACACCTGTTTCTCTTTGTGAAGGTTCGCGGGAATTGGGGCGATGATCCGGCCCGCTATCGTGAAATCGGGCTTGAATTTCCAAAGGGATAGGCCCACGCTTGCACCATGGAATGGAAAGATGAAGGCGTAATCCTCGGCGTCCGTCGCCATGGCGAGGGTAGTGTCATTGTCGAGGCGATGACCGAAAACCATGGCAGGCATCTGGGATTGGCGCGCGGCGGACGTTCAGCACGAATGCGGCCGATTCTGCAGCCCGGAAATTCGGTACATCTGACCTGGCGTGCCCGCCTGGACGAACATCTGGGTCAATACACAATCGATGCTGATGCGCTCCGGGCTGCCAGATTGATGGAAACCCAAATCGGTCTGTACGGGCTGCAGCTGCTGGCAGCTCATATGAGATTATTGCCGGAAAGGGACCCGCACCGTTCAATGTATGACGCTGGCATCGTCATCCTCGACAATCTCGATGAACCCGCCAAGGCTGCCCATCTAATTATCCGTTTCGAAATCGCGCTTCTTGATGAATTGGGATTTGGCCTCGATCTTGCCAATTGCGCGGCAACTGGTCAGACCACAGAACTGGTATTTGTTTCCCCAAAATCCGGCAAGGCAGTCAGCCGGGAAGCTGGCAAGCCATGGGCATCAAAAATGCTGGCGCTGCCTCCTTTCCTCTCCGAAACCGCCCAACGCCAGGAATCAGACTATTCTCTTGAAGATGTGGAAGCCGGCTTCGCCCTATCGGGATTTTTTCTTGATCGCCATGTCTGGGCTCCGCGCGGCATACGCCCACCCGATGAACGGGAAGGCGTGATAAGAAATGTCTTGAAAGAACTGCAACGGATGCAGGATGATCAACCAGGTCCTGCCACAGCAAACCGATCGGAATTGGGAAATGACAAAGCAGGTTGATAGTGAAGAATCCGATCTCCGGTTTGGTTTGGTACCGCAGGAACTCGCCTTCGAAAAACCTGCAATAGAATTGTTCCGCATGATGTTGCGCGGAGAAATCCCGCAACCGCCAATTTCACGGACGCTCAATTTCAAACTGACCGAAGCGAGCGAGGGCAGGGCAGTATTTCGCGGCACGCCCCTTACTGATTTTTATAATCCGATGGGCAGCGTCCATGGCGGCTGGGCGGCAACGCTGCTTGATTCCTCGCTTGGTTGCGCTGTTCACACCATGCTGCCAGCAGGCATCGGTTATTCGACTGTTGAATTCAAGATCCACATCGTTCGCCCGATGTTTGAAAAAACCGGCGAAGTCATTTGCGAAGGAAAGATAGTTCACCTGGGTCGGACGATCGCAACCAGCGAGGCAAGCATCCGCACGGCTGAGGGAAAATTGATCGCGCATGGTACAGAGACCTGCGCGATCTTTCCTTTGCCAAAACCGGAATAGTCCGGCCTCAAATTACATCAGATGTTCTTTGAAGAACGCGATTGTACGTTCTTCGGCAAGCTTGGCTGCTGCTTCATCATATCGGGGCGTTGTATCGTTGTGGAAGCCGTGATTGACGCCAGGATACATATGGGCGGTGTAGTTCTTGCCTGCCGCCTTCAGCGCAGCTTCATAGTCAGGCCATCCGGCATTGATGCGCTCATCCAGCTCGGCATATTGCAGCAGCAAGGGCGCTTCAATTGCGGCTGCATCCTCTGCTGATGCCTGGCGGCCGTAAAATGGAACACCTGCTGCAAGCTCCGGATAGGCAACTGCTATCGCGTTGACCACGCCACCGCCATAGCAGAACCCGACTGCACCTACCTTGCCGGTGCAATCGTCGCGTCCAGACAAATATTCAAACCCGGCGAAAAAGTCGTTCAACAGCTTTTCGCGGTCGACGGTCCTTTGCAGCTCGCGGCCTTCGTCATCGTTTCCCGGATATCCACCAACCGAAGTCAGCCCATCTGGAGCCAATGCCATGAACCCGGCCTTGCCCATGCGGCGCGCAACATCCTCAATGTATGGATTAAGCCCCCTGTTTTCGTGAATGACCAGAACACCGGGCAATTTGGTGTCAACACCGGCCGGACGCACCAGGTAGGCATTTACCTTGCCGTTCCCGTTTGGGGAATCATAGGAAATTCTTTGCGTGGAGATTGAGGAATCGTCCGGAGCAACCTGTTGGGCATTTGCATAATTGGGAGAGAGCTGTCTCAACAAGACTGCAGCCGTCACACCACCGACGGCAAACTTTGCGGCCTTGTCGAGAAACTCGCGTTTCGTGATCTTGCCGTGAGCGTAATAATCATAAAGGTCTAGTAATTCCTGAGGAAAATCCTTCGCGGTCTTGCGACGGATCGGCGTCATCTCGTTCATGGGATCTAACCTTTCGGAAACAAGTTGGTAAAAATTTTCATGCAAATTCAGGCGGGTTGGAACCATGGGAAGCAGTTCCAGCCAGCCTGTACAATAAAGTTAGCGCTTCAATTGTGCTTGGCAATAAACAAATTCAGCCCAATTCCGCTATTGGATCGACGCCGTTGCAAGGCGATCCACAGGGGCTTCCTTGATCGGCCAGTGCAGGATCGCTGCGACCAGCCCAAGGACAACACCAAGCCACCAGACAACATCGAAAGTGCCATAAAGGTCGTAAAGATAACCCCCAAGCCAGACGCCCAGAAACGATCCGACCTGGTGGGAGAAAAACACCACACCACCCAATAGGCCGAGATGCCTTGTTCCGAACATGACTGCAACAAGCGCATTGGTAGGCGGAACGGTCGACAGCCAAAGCAATCCCATGGCACAGGCAAAAATCAACACACTTGCCGGCGTTTGCGGCAGCAACAGGAAGGCTGTGATTACGCCCGAGCGCAGAACATAAATCAGCGTGAGAAATGCCGGTTTGGGATAACGCTGGCCAATTATACCCGAAGCCAGTGACCCGATGATATTAAAGCCGCCAATCAACATCAGCGCTGCGCCGGCCCATTTCGGGTCTAGCCCAATATCGCTGATATAGGCGGGAAAGTGTGCGGTAATGAATGCAACGTGAAATCCACAAACAAAAAACCCGGCTGTCAGGAGATTGAAACTCTTGTGGTTGAACGCCTCCTTGAGTGCTTCAACCACCGTCTGATCATCCTCCGGTCTTGAATAGGCACCGCTTTCTGCGCTCCCTCTAAGGAAGTAGGCGAGGATGGGAATCACCATCATCGACATGGCAATCCAGACCAGCGTCTCCTGCCAGCCAAGCGCCCCGATCATCGCCACGGTGAGTGGTGAAAACAATGCCATCCCCGCCGAACCGGCTGCGGTTCCGATACCGAAGACGAACATTCGTTTCTCGGAGGGGACATTCCTCGCAAATGCGGCCATGATGATCGCAAATGATCCTGCCGCGGTTCCAAGGCCGACCAGAATACCGGCAGTGAAATGCAGCATGAAAGGCGTGTCGGCAATCGACATGCCGTAAAGCCCGAGCGCATAGAATATTCCACCTAGCACCAGCACCCTGCCGGTTCCGTATTTGTCGGAAATTGCCCCGAAGATCGGTTGGCCAATACCCCAGCAGATGTTCTGGATCGCAATCGCCAGTCCAAATGTGGTCCTGTCCCAGCCATGCGTCTCGATGATTGGGATTTGGAAAAATCCCATCGCAGAACGAGGTCCGAATGCCATCAGCGCAATGATGCAGCCTGAAATGACGATCGACCAGGGAAGGTGACTTTTTTGACTTTCTGGGTTCGCCATCCTTGCCGTTCCAATGTTTTCGGGAGAATTCCATTACCAGCATTCAGTTACGCAAAATAATCAAAAATCTTCAGTACCTGGTCAAATGAATTGATCTTTATGCCGGATTCAAGGGCAAAGCGGCCTGAATGCGGTTATCGTACATCCATCAAAGGGTGTGGCAAATTGGATTTGTTTTGCTTCGCCCTTGAATTATGTTTGCTGTGAGCATAAGTTCAACTTGTCCGATTGATCGGGCATATTTTTGGGTCACCCTTATACTCAAAATGAGTATAAATAGATTGAAAATAGATGCGGGAGGGCGATATGAGCGCCAATCTGGAACATGTATATAGCGAAGGCTCCGTAATTCAGCGTTTGACTGCCGCTGATCGTTTCGGCGTGCTTCCCAAGCCCGACCTGACCTATACGCCCGAAATCGAGCGCGCAACTGCACCCCTTTACGAAAAGGTCAAACATCATATTCCGGCAATCGAGTGGCCGGTCCATGCGCCCTATGTCTACTGGATCAACAAGCTCAAGAAAAAGCGTGATGCGGTCATTTTGGCACATAATTACCAGACGCCGGAAATCTACCACTGCGTCTCGGACTTCCGTGGCGACTCGCTGCAATTGGCGCGGGAAGCTGAAAATGTCGAGCAGGAAATCATAATCCAGTGCGGCGTTCACTTCATGGCTGAGACGTCAAAGCTCCTCAATGAAAAGAAGACCGTACTTATTCCCGACATGCGCGCAGGTTGCAGCCTGGCGGAATCCATTACCGGTGCCGATGTACGCTTGCTCCGCGAGCGTTATCCCGGTGTTCCAATCGTCACCTATGTGAACACTTCAGCGGATGTGAAGGCTGAGAGTGACATTTGCTGCACCTCGTCCAATGCGGTGCGGATCGTTGAGAGCTTCGAGTCGGATACGGTCCTGCTGATCCCGGATGAATTTCTTGCGCAAAACGTCGCCAAGCAGACCTCCAAGAAAATCCTGACCTGGAAAGGTCATTGCGAGGTCCATGAGCGTTTTACCGCAGAAGAGCTGGTAGCCTATCGCGAGGCCGATCCCGAGATTCAGATTATCGCCCATCCCGAATGCCCGCCTTCCGTGGTGGAGGTTGCCGATTATACCGGGTCAACTGCCGGAATGATCGAATATGCCCGCGGTCGCAAACCCGGAGCAAAGGTGTTGCTGGTGACCGAATGCTCCATGGCCTCCAATATCGAGAAGGAAGCCAAGGGTGTCGAATTCATCAAGCCCTGCAATCTTTGCCCGCACATGAAGCGCATCACACTGCCGAAAATCCTGGATAGCCTCCTGTATATGCGCGAGGAAATTCATGTAGATCCGCTCATGGCAGCACGTGCGCGTCAGGCGGTCGAGCGCATGGTCAATCTCAAGGCCAACTGATCGGCAACAGAAAATGTCGAAAAGTCAGCCCGACCTTTTTCCGCCGGTATCCTGGACCGGTATTGACGACGTCATCATCGTCGGTGGCGGTCTGGCAGGTCTATTCTGTGCATTGAAACTGGCACCAAGACCGGTAACGGTTCTTGCTGCCGCACCGATCGGGCAGGGCGCTTCTTCGGCCTGGGCGCAAGCTGGAATCGCCGCAGCAGTATCCGAGGGTGACACGGTCGAAAAACACCTGGCCGATACGATCGCCGCAGGTGCTGGCATTGTCGATGAAAAAATAGCCGCACTCATGGTCTCCGAAGCGGCCGCGAGAATCCACGATTTGCTGGAATATGGCGTTCCTTTTGATCGTGACCTTGAAGGCAGGCTGCAAACGTCGCGCGAGGCGGCACATTCGGAAAACAGAGTTGTCCGGGTCGCAGGTGACAGGGCAGGGCGCGCGATCATGGAAGCGCTTGTTTCTGCGGTCAAAAATTCGCCCTCGATCAGATTGATGGAAGGATATGTCGCCGAGGAACTGGTCATGGCCGGGCGTTATGTCGCCGGTATGATCGCCAGACCGGATGGTGGTCAATCACAAAATCGTATTGAATTTCCGGCTCGTGCAGTCGTCATGGCGACCGGCGGTGTCGGCCACATCTATCAGGTGACCACCAATCCGAAGGAGGCGCGTGGGGGTGGATGTGGCATGGCCGCACGTGCCGGCGCTGTGATCGCCGATCCGGAATTCATGCAGTTCCATCCGACTGCCATTGATGTCGGAAATGATCCGGCACCGCTTGCCACCGAAGCCCTGCGTGGAGAAGGCTGCACGCTGGTCAATGATGACGGTCATCGGTTCATGCTTGATATTGATCCAGCTGGTGAACTGGCCCCGCGTGACATTGTTGCAAGAGGGATATTCGATGAGGTCAAATCCGGGCACGGTGCATGGCTCGACTGCCGTACGGCAATAGGCAGCCATTTTGCCAAGGAATTCCCGACTGTCTACAGCTACTGCAAAGCGGCCAATATTGATCCCGTGACCGATCTGATCCCGGTTATACCCGCTGCCCACTATCACATGGGCGGTATATTGACCGATGCAGATGGTCGGACTTCGTTGGACGGCCTTTGGTCTTGTGGTGAGGTCACGTCAACCGGAGCGCATGGCGCCAACCGCCTGGCTTCGAATTCGCTGCTGGAAGCGATCGTTTTTGCCAGCCGCATTGCCGACGATATTTCAGGCCTTCTACCGACACCAAAGACTAATCCCTGGACCGATCGATCCGGTGAACGTGAAGAAGTCGAACCTGATGGTGACAGCAAGGCGATGAAAACGCTGCGTGCGCTGATGAGCAACGAGGTCGGCGTCATTCGCGACGGCGACGGACTGAAGACCGCGCTAAGCGAAATCATCCGACTGGAAGAGGCCAACAAATCGCCCCGTTTCGCCAATGTCTTGTCGACCGCGAAACTGGTGACGGCAGCGGCACTGCAACGCAAGGAAAGCCGGGGAGGCCATTTTCGTTCGGATTTCCCGGAAGAAACGCCGGAATTCCAGCACCGTACCTTCATGACGCTTGAGGAAGCCGACGCAATCGCCACCGAGGCCGCGGCGGTTACCGCATGACAAAAGGACAATCACCTCTACCGTCCCAACTACCCCGCCTTCTAGTTGAGCAGGCAGTCAGGGCAGCGTTGATCGAGGACCTTGGCCGCGCTGGTGATATCACGACTGATGCCACAATTCCCGTCGAAGCAACGGCAAAAGCTGTAATTGTGAGCCGTGAAGATGGCACGCTGGCCGGCATCGATCTCGCAGAAACCGCATTTCGGCTGATGGATGAAGCACTTGTATTTGAGCAGCACGCCAGTGACGGTGATCGCTTGTCGGCTGGTGAAAAAGTTGCAGAAATATCCGGAACGGCGCGCGCTATACTGGGTGCCGAACGGGTCGCGCTCAACTATCTGATGCGCATGTCTGGGATTGCCAGTTACACCGCTCAGTTTCAGGATCGGATTGCCCATACCAAGGCACGCATTTGTTGCACGAGAAAGACCGTGCCCGGTCATCGGGCCTTTGACAAATACGCCGTCAAATGCGGTGGTGGATCAAACCATCGTTTTGGCCTGGATGACGCCGTGCTGATCAAGGATAATCATATTGCGGTCTGCGGTGGCGTCGCTTTGGCCATCGAGCGTGCCCGCGAATTTGCCGGTCATCTGGTTATGGTAGAAGTGGAAGTTGACACGCTGGACCAGTTTACCGAAGCGCTAAAAGCCAATCCAGATGTCGTGCTGCTGGACAACATGACCACCGATCAACTCGCCGAGGCGGTATCAACAAATCAACAGCATGATGGTGGCCGTATAAAACTCGAAGCTTCGGGAAATGTGAACATTGATACGGTGAAGGCAATCGCCGAAACCGGTGTGGACTTCATTTCCACGTCGAAAATTACCATGGCAGCACCGACACTCGACCTTGGGCTTGATATCTCGATTTCCTAGAAATTCGGTTTGTGTAAGACCGTTCGCACAAGACCAGCCTGACATCGCCAACCGTGTAAACATCCCATTCCTGTAGGTATTATTTACGTAGCGCTGGTTTAGTGTTAATTCGCATTGTTGATTTGGGGTCGACTGATCAATTCCGCCTATTGGAATGTCCACCAAAATTCGATGTAATCACATCATTTGCCGCGGTTGTTGGTTATCGACGTTAGCTTGTAAGTCTTTTGTCTGTTTCATGTCAGGCAATAAAGGCGGTCTACCGGGGGTAATGTGGACCATTGTGCCAATCTGACTTTAGAACTTGCGAAATCTGATCCTACAGGATCGGGAAGCCCATCAAACAAGCTCGCGGACGTGTCTGACGCTGCAGCTTACACGGATGAGTTGCTCAATAGGCAGCAAACGAAATCTGCTGATACCGAAGAGACCGAAAAAAACGGTGCCGGTTCAGGTTCATCAGGGATTGGGGACCAGTCCGTCGAAGAATCCGATAAGCAAGCTTGTGCAGATGGTGGCGAGGAATCTTCGGGCGGGCACAAACAGGAACTGAAGCCTGATCTGCTGCGCGAATTCATGGAATTTGTCGAGCAAATTCTGTTGGGCGATGGAGGAAAGGAAGCCGCGGAAGGCGGCGGCAATCAAATGGCCATCGATGGAAAATAGGTCGAGCAGATTAGGACCCTGCGCCTAATTTGGCTGCAATTGATCGTACCGCACCCGCAGCTTTGACCAATTCTCTACTCGAAAATTTGATTTGTATTGCTGGGCCCACGTCGTAAGTTTCGGCATGGAAAAAATCCAGCAAGCAGTCACGATCTCGATTGGCCGGGCAGTATTTTTTACGGGCTTTGCCATATCGATGATAATGTTCGGCCTAGCTTATGACTATTTGCTTGCGCTTCGAACCGGCGCAATCCTGACACTTGGCCTTGCTGTTCTGCTGATCTGGTTTGCCCAGAACGTCCAGTCAAAAAAACCGGAACATTGTGAGGCCTGGTTGCTGCTCAGCGAGGAGGATCGGCCTTCGGGCGAGGCGGCGCGGCGAGTTTTCTTCACCGTCATGCATGATACCTATCTGTTTTTTGCCGTCCGCGCCTTTGCGATTGGCGCCGTTATGCTCGCGCTCTCGATTGTCTTGAGCTTGTTGGGTTTTTCGGGGGGGTTGGGAAACAAATCAACCTGACAATGCGATCAGGAAAATAACCTTGATCACCCTATCCCAAGCGTCCAACCCGCAATCCCGGTGCCGGGCGTTCTTCCAGCACCTCTCCACGAAACCTGAACAGGGCGGCAGGGCGCCCGCCAGTCTGACTGGTAGATGCACCGGTAGGCTCGACGAGCTTCGCATTCTCGACCAGCCTGCGGAAATTTTGCTTGTGAACGGGTCTTCCGAATATGCTCTCGACAACCTGCTGCAAGGCAGTGAGTGTAAAATCCGTGGGCATCAGCTCGAAGACGACGGGTCGATATTTCAATTTTGCCCGCAACCGCGATACCGCGGTTGCCAGAATGCGCCTGTGATCATGATCCATTGGCCGTCCGGTCGGACTCTTCACTTTCTTCTCGCCATACCGGCCGTCGCGAACGCTTTCGTCCAATAGCCCGGCAGAATACATCAGTTCATACCGGTCCAGCGCGCGTTCCTCGTCCCATTGTGTTCCATCAAGGCCGAATGCGATCCGGGTGCGGTTTGACGGGCGCAGGTCCTTGCTCTGATGCTCGCGCTTGTCGGCAGCCGCTGCCCACTGTGCCAATTCCGGCAATATTTCCTCATCCAGCATGGCAGGCCTGCCCTTCCGCCAGTCCTCCCAGGGCAGGAATTCATACCAGTCCCGGAACTCGGCCCCCGCCAGCATCAAGGCCGAGATTTGTTCGGGCTGTACCCGCGTCAGGGCCAGATAGCCAACAGAAACGATATGGGGGGAACTGTCATCAGGCGATTGATGCCGCCCACGATCTCCAAACGTGTAGAGCTGCTCGACATGACCCAGCTGCAATGCGGTCTGTTCCTCGACCCAACCGCGAAGACCGATTTCCATGGTTCTGTGGGTACGTGGATCAAACGGTCCAGAGGGCAGGGCGTCAGCGAACAATGAGTCAGGCCCAGGCACGCGCAAAATGCACGGATTGTTGTCGATCATGGCAACAATTGCAGCGTTCAGCCCGATTTCAATCTGTTGCGCCAAGCTATCCTTTCTCCAGCTCGATTACATATCGATCAGGTTATTTTCTCGATATCGTGAAACGCGTCCAGAAAAATTTTTTGCGCCTCGCCCG
This sequence comes from Pseudomonadota bacterium, assembly GCA_039030215.1. Taxonomy (GTDB): domain Bacteria; phylum Pseudomonadota; class Alphaproteobacteria; order Rhizobiales; family Rhizobiaceae; genus BOKV01. The sequence continues at coordinate 6,552 of JBCCEP010000037.1, read as the reverse complement.
TTGAAACCGGCATCAGATATGCATCGTCAAGTACCGGTCTGCCAGGTCTTCCAAACAGGGTGATGGCTTCCTGTGTTTCAAAACCAGCAAGCCTTGTCGCTTCATGAAATGCGACAATGGAATCTGCGCGCTTGATGTCTTTCTTCTGGGTTGCGGTTGCTTCCGCCGGTAGACCAAATCTCAAATGGATAGCGGTCAATAATCTGTTTTCCACTGATTTGTAGCCATCGCCCAGCACAGCCTTGAACGGTGATATCATGTCGCCGATCACATATTCTGGTGCATCATGCAGCAAGGTCATCATTTGTTGGGTTTTCGATATGTCCGGTTGCCGGAGCCGGGCCACCTGCAGAACTGCGACGGAATGCTGGGCGACCGAAAATGCATGATCTCCCTTCGTCTGTCCGTTCCAGCGCGCGACCCTCGCCAGACCATGGGCAATGTCTTCGATCTCGATATCTACCGGCGAAGGCTCGATCAGATCGAGCACGCGGCCCGACAGCATACGCTGCCATGCACGGGTCTTGATATCGGACTTAGGCATTTTGCTTATAAATCAACGCGTTAAGGCCTTTCGTTATCATGCCGGACCAATCAGTCCTGGGGCCATCCAAAATTCACAAATTCGGGGATCTTCACGGTAAGCGCATGGTCGCCCGCAACAATCGTTTCGTCCTTGTCCATGGCACTATGAACCCGGTCCATTCTCAACAATGCCAAACCGGCTTGTCCCGACGAACTGCCCATGTTTCCGGCAGGCTTTCCAGCTGCACGAATTTCCGTCCCGAATGCGGGCAAGTTCTCGTCAGATCGAACACCAAGCATGCGCGTACGAATTTTCCCGCGATGCTGCATCCGGGAGACGACTTCCTGACCGACATAACATCCCTTGGCAAAGTCGATACCGCCGAACTGGTCCATCAGCACCTCGTGTGGAAATACCTTGCCGTATTCATAATCCTTCCCGCCCTCCGGAATTCCCAGTTCAATGCGATGGGCGTTGTAGTCGCTTTCGTTACCTTCAGGAGCGTGTTGGCCGTACAGACGTGAACCCATGGCGGAAAGTCGTGGGTCTATCGCTTCAATCCCATCAATATCGTCCGGTTCTCCATTCCAGATCGCATAGACTTCTAATTCGTCGGCTGCGTTTTCAATCGTCACATCGGCTCGCAATTTGTAGAAATTCAAACGCTTGACGAAATCCTCCGCCAACGAAGCGTCAATATCGATCAGGAATCCGTTCGTTGTGCGGATCAGGAAAAAGTCAAACAACACCTTGCCCTGTGGCGTCAGCAGGGCACCAAAATTCGCTGTTCCGGTTTTCAATTCTTCAACATCGCAGGTGACAATGCCTTGCAGAAGTTTTTCTGCGTCATTGCCCGATATTTGCAACAAGGCTCGGTCGCGCAAACGGGCATAATCGCACTTGCTCATCGATGAAACTTCCTTCGAGTGAAAATTCGTATTTAGAATTACCTGGGCCGACCGGCAAGGGCAGAAATGCTTCAGTCACCAGCTACAAAGAAGCGCCAGCGACCTTCCGGTGTAATTCCGACCCGGTAGAAAGAATAGGCACCAAAATGCTTCATCTCTTCGAAATCGCCATGCGTCATCAACTTGTACATTTCGACGCGCTGACGTGCATCAAGATCGCGCAATGGGATACCATAGAAATACGGCCAGACATAAATTTCGTTTTCGGTTCCCTTGTCCAGATGAACGAACCCCGCCTCCAGCACTTCCTGCAGGATCGCAAGGATTTCATAACCGTCTTCATCTCCCGACATGGATTTGAGAAACTCGATCGGGTCTTCATCCATTCCGCCAAGCGAAAGCATGGTCATGTCTTCACCGGTTCCGATATATTCACCCAGTTTTGAGATATCACCGGCTTTGGCGGCGTCTATCAGCAATCTGTGCATCCGCTGCGCCGGATAGGCGATCTCCGAAACATCACGCTGAATTTCTGGAACGATATACTCCTCATCAGAATACAACTCGCCTGATTCCGGATAGGTTTCTTCTTCTTCCGTAAATTCTGCCAGTTGTAGCCTGGTCGCACCGGGCTCCGGGGAAATGGTTCCACCAGATTTTGTTTCCGCGTTGCTGTCATGGGCAAGGATAAATGACAACAAGCCAAAAACCACAGGGGTTCTTGCGAACCTTGCGCATTGTCGAAGTCTCATGAAATGATGTTACTGTAACTATCGCTGCCGCGAAACCCCGCGAACGGTCTCGTCGCGGTCGCATGCAACAACTCGGTATTAAGGGTATCGGGCTCTACTGGAGCTGCTGAGGGGGCAGGAAACAGCCTTCTTGCGCTTTTTTTGACATTTGCTTTGTCAACTCGATCGCACCCTGGGGTCCGATCGTTTCAGATATCCCGTTGATTAGCGCATACATCATTTCGCGTGCGAGGATATCGGTTTCAATGCCGGCCTCGATGCCGTCTTCCCATGCTTCATTGATCAGGTCGCGGGCAACGCTACGTTTTTCCCGGAGTATCAATTCGTCAATCGATTCCGTTTCCAAAGACTTCATGTAATTTCAAACCGTAAGATCAAAATGCGCGACTTGGGTTAGCTGCCCAACAATATCGGTATTTGACCGCTTGTGGTGTGAATCTTTCCCAAATGGTAAACCCGCAAGGTTAACGGCAGCAGGCAGTCCGTTTTCCGATTTCAGTTGCCATATCGGCTCGGTATCTCGGAGGCAAGGCGGGTTCCTTGCCTTAAGTACCGGTTTGCTGCTTCTGCCGCTGATGGCGTGCATTCGCGATAGATTTCCTGATAATTTCGAAATCCACGATTAAACCGCGCGGTCAGTTTCTGTTGCCGTTCCTGGGTTGGTTGTTCCTTGTCCAGCATTTCCTGCATCTGGTCGCGCCAGAGCTGCTTTTCCTCAGCGCCGCATAAATCACGGAGATAGTGCAGGGAACCCAAAATCTCCGCCAGTCGCATCATCTGATCATCATAGGCGGGCGGCAGGGTTCTGATGGTGGGACCTGTCTGGGTCTCTTCGACATCTGAACCCGGTTCGACTTCGGTAATGTTTTGCGCTTCCGCGACTGAAATCTGGCCAATCAAGAAAATTGCAGGTGAAAGCACCAGAAGCGCTAGGGCTTTTCTGATGCAATAAGACAAGAAAGTTCTTTGTTGTCGCAAAAGCATACGCCATCGAGTCGCTGATTGAGTACTCCGATATAGTCTCAATTCAAACCAATTGACAGGGTGGTATTCGAACCCTCCCGTAATGCCGTAATTGCGCCCGTTAGATTCCGGAAATTTCCAGGCCTTCGTGGAACGCATGGGCAACGAAGGCAAACGTTACATGGTGCACCATCGGTGCGCCATCCGATTTGCGCGTCACGGTCACCTGTCCGATTTCACGGCCATCGGCAATCGAGCTGCTGTCAAGCGCGGAGACCATACCGCCGCTCCAGGTCAGGACGGCACCATCCTTTTCGATGGTTCCTGCTTCGCGAACGGCATCCATGGTGATCGCAAACTCGCTATCGCCATCATCGACAATGATCACCCGCGCCATTGGCTCAATTCCGTCCGGCATGGATCCGCTATAAAGGAACGGCCGTTTGGCAGTGTCGTAATAGGCATAGGGGTTTCTGCCATATTGCCGGAATTCCGGATTGTTGGGGATCAACACTTTTCCATCGGGATATTTCTCTTTGAAACTGGCCCATGAAACGGTCGTCGAAGGCAGCATCTTTAATTTGGCGCCCGTCAATTCCCCAACTATCGCTTCGCCGGAAAATTGCTGCCACCAGGTCTCGGTCTGCCGGTCATACATCACCAGATCCGAATTTCTCAGCCGTCCCGTCGTACCGAAATCAAGCTTTTGGTCTTCATGTTTTGCCAGAAACACGATCGAGGCGTTGCATAAAGGGCAGTAGGTCACGGCTACCGGTTCGCCACCGACCACATCGTTGGCAATTTCGTGCCACATCAGCGTCGAAAGGGGATAGGCACGCGCATCGCCATTGACCTCCAGCATGATGACCGGCTCTTGGTCCGTGAGCACTTTTTCCGCGCTGACATCAACCAGCTTCGGTTCATCGATTGGCGGAATGCCATCTTTCGGTGGCCCTCCTGACCGGATTTCAGACAAATCAACCGAAGTGATTGAAAAATCCGTCTTCCAGTTTTCATATCCCTTTGGATTGGGATCTGCTGCGGCTGGAAAAACCAGCAAGGCGGTCACGATCAGTACGGACAGGCGAACAAACATTGCGCTTCCTCCAAATTCTCGCAGCTTTTGTGACAGGCTAAATGCGAAGTTCAAAATCGTTTTTGATCAAGATTTTGTGTCGATATTGTCAACCATTCTGGCAATGACCATGTCCGTACCCGGCGTTAGCTTGTAGTTAGCCAGCATGCCGACATCACACCAGACCAAATCGCTGGCATCATCGGCAGCAACCGGCGTCCCGGAAAACTCGCGGCAAGTAAAGACGCCCAACACAAAATGCGCAATCAACTCACCGGAATCATTGTGCGCTTGCGGCTCTATGAATTCTGCAAATTCGACACTGTGCGCAACAAGCCCGGTCTCTTCCTGCAATTCTCGGACGGCAGCATCGCTTAGCGTTTCGCCGAATTTCTGCGAACCGCCGGGCAGGGACCAATAGCCGAGATAGGGAGCCTTTCCGCGCTTCACCAGCAATACCTGGTCCCCGTGGAAAACAGCGACTGAAACCCCGGTTTGCGGCTTGGCCATGGACGTGTCCTTGATGGAGCAATAGGATGAAGATGCACAGTTTTTTTGCGAATGCAATTTGAGGAGAAGCACAATTTCATGTGCGGCAGGTTCACACTAGCGGCAAGCCCCGAAGCGGTGGCCGATTTTCTTGGATTGGAAGAACTTGAGGCCTTCCCGCCGCGCTATAATATTGCACCGACTCAGCCCATTCTGATCGCGATGAATGGCCCGGCAAACAATCGCCAGGGTATTCTTGTGCGCTGGGGTCTGGTTCCAACCTGGGTCAAGGATCCTGCCGACTTCACGCTCCTGATAAACGCCCGCTCCGAGACGGCAGCAACCAAGCCCTCCTTCAGAAGCGCAATGCGTCACAAACGGACCCTGGTTCCCGCCACCGGTTTTTTTGAATGGCACCGCCCGGCAGACAAGAAGGCGCCCAAGCAGGCCTATTGGGTCAAACCAAGACAGGGCGAGATCGTGAGTTTTGGCGGATTGATGGAGACCTGGCATTCAAAAGACGGTGCCGAGATCGATTCCGGCTGCATTCTGACCTGCGCGGCAAATCCGAAATTTGCCCGCATCCACCACCGCATGCCGGTGGTGATCAAGCCCGAAGATCACGAGCAATGGCTCGACTGCAAAAGCGGCGAACCACGTGACATCGCCCACATGATGCAGCCGGTGGAGGAAGATTTCTTCGAGGCTGTTCCTATCAGCGACAAGGTCAACAAGGTCGCCAACTCTGGACCGGACATTCTCGAACCGCTAAAGGAGGAGACCACCCCGGTCTCTCCGGAAAAATCCAGCACGCGGCAGAAAAAACCAAAGCCCGATGACGGTCAGTTCGATCTGTTCTGAAGTCCATAGAAAGTAGAATATGATAACAGCGGCGGCAGCCGGATTTGCTTTGGGCGGCTCTCTGATTATCGCAATCGGCGCGCAAAACGCGTTTATTCTGCGCATGGGCCTGTTGCGCGACCACGTGTTTATTCTGTGCTTGGTCTGCGCGCTTTCTGATGCGCTTCTGATCATTCTGGGCGTCGCTGGAGCCGGCATATTCGTTGAACAATTTCCGGGGCTCTTGCAGGCAGTCAAGATTGCCGGCGCTTTGTTCCTGTTTGGTTATGCCATCCTGTCCTTGCGACGGGCGATCTCGCCGCATGTCTTGAAGCCCGATGAAAGTTCCAGAATGTCGCTAGGTTCAGCGCTTGCCCAATGCCTGGCATTCACCTTCCTCAATCCGCATGTCTATCTCGATACGGTCATGCTGATCGGAGCATATTCCGCCGGATATCCAGACGCAGAAAGGATTCTGTTTGCAGCGGGCGCCGTAACAGCTTCTTTCGTCTGGTTTTTTGGATTGGGCTACGGCGCGCGACTATTGACTGGCCTGTTCGCGCGGCCATTGTCCTGGCGTATTCTCGACGGCACGATCGCGGCCGTCATGACGCTGTTGGGCTTAGCGCTGCTTGGCGCTTGAACCCCAAGTTTTTACGACACCATTCTTGCCGCGCACGCACTTGGCTGCTGCTACAGCCGGAATGCCGATGGCACGGTAATGATTGCACAGTTTCTCGTCGCGATTTCGCTGCTCGCGGCTGACAAATTGCTTGTGCAGATGGGTCGAATAATGGGTCATTTCTGTAGTGTCCTGGGTCATGTTACTTCCGCCAATTTCGCGGCGGGTGATTTAACGCAGGCCTACATACCCACCGCATGGCAAGATTGAGGCAAAAAGGTTCCCGAAAAGCGAATCCGACACTGGTGGTCATAACAATACTGTAACCTTCCCACTCGAACGCAATAGCCTCCACAGCCGCTCTGATATTCTCCGCC
>JBCCEP010000036.1:0-17353 GCA_039030215.1 Pseudomonadota bacterium | reverse complement strand
TTCATTTCATCACTGCCGACCATCTCCTCGGCATCAACGCGCACCAGGCCCTTGCACTCTTGTTGACCAGCGACCTTGACGAACTTCGCACCGTGATAATGCTTTGCCAGGATCTCCCGTACATAGTCGGCCTCCGGCGAAGTAATCAGCAAATCAAGATGCAATGGAATGTTGACCAACATGCCCTGGGCAAATCTCCCGACATTCGGTGTAAAGATCGGCGTGCGCTTTAACCCGGCACGCGAGACGATTTCCGGTAAATGTTTATGCGCCATGCTCAACGCATAAAGAAAATGGTTCGCGCCAATATGCTCGGCATGGGAGGCATCCTCCATCTGTGCAATTAGCGTCTTGCCGCCGCCCGAATATCCGGAGACCGCATTGATCGATATCGGATGGCCAGGCGCCATGACGCCCGCATCGATGAGCGGCCGCAATAGAGCAATCGCGCCGGTTGAATAACATCCCGGATTGGAAACGAATCGCGCCGAGGCAATTGCCGCCTCCTGTCCCGCGGTGAGTTCGGCAAAACCGAAGACCCAGCTGGGCGCAGTACGGTGGGCGGTGGATGTATCGATAACGCGCGTTGTTTCATTGCCGGACTCTTCCAGCATCGCCACCGCCTGCCTGCTTGCATCATCGGGCAGGCACAATACAGCGATATCGGCCTCATTTAGCAGTTTGGCGCGGTATTCATCATTGCGGCGCTCTTCATGCGGTATCGACAAGACTTCGATATCGGTTCTTTCAGCCAGCCGCTCACGAATCTTCAAACCCGTGGTTCCGTGCTCTCCGTCAATGAATACCTTGGCCTTCTTCGCCATAGTGTTCCTCAATAATACAAATAAATCAGTGCCTTGATGGCTCAACTTGAATCTGAATCAACACTTTAAGTGGTTGAATCAGTTTGTCAGGTCGCTAAATCCCCAATAGCCGCTCGGATCGAAGGCCGAGCATATACATGGCAATAGTTGAACCTGCAATCGCTGTTATGTCAGCGTGATCATAGGGAGGTGCTACCTCAACCACGTCGGAGCCTTTAACGTCAATGGTGCCCAGCTTGTTCAGCACGGACAACATCTTTGCAGACGATGGTCCGCCGGCCACAGGCGTGCCCGTCCCTGGAGCAAAGGCCGGATCAAGGCAGTCAATGTCAAAGGTCATATAGGCCGGAGATGTTCCGACACGCTCCGCAATTGCCGAGGCGATTTCACTGCTGGGCATTTCGTCAAGGTCGTCGCCATAGAGTATTTCGATCCCGAAATCTTCTGGCGCAATTGTCCGGATGCCGATCTGGATCGACCGGTCCGGGTCGATGATCCCTTCCTTGATGGCGCGGGTTACGAACGACCCATGGTCCACCCGTTCTCCGTCATCTTCCCAGGTGTCCTGATGTGCGTCGAACTGAACAAGCCCCAGCGGTCCATGATTTTCCGCATGGGCCTTTAGAAGCGGCCAGGTCACGAAATGATCTCCGCCCAAAGACAGCAGATAGGCGCCGGTATCGATCAACTTTTTGGCTTCCGCTTCGATCCGCTCTGCAATTTCCCACGGGCGGCCCTGATCAAAAAGGCAGTCTCCATAATCGACGACGGACATGGTCTCGAACAGGTCGCGGGAGAACGGGTATTGCGGATCGTTGTCAAAGATCGCTGATGCACGGCGGATTGCCTGCGGACCGAAACGCGCGCCGGGTCTGTTTGTCACCGCTGAATCGAGAGGAATTCCCCACACGACGACATCCGCGCCATCAACAACCTTGGTGTATTTGCGCCGCATGAACGAAAGCACACCTGCATAGGTAGGGTCACCTGCGGCACCGCGCATGCTGCCCGGCAAAATTGCATGGTCGATCGAATTGCTTGCCATGACATTTGTCCTGCTTGGTAGACATGGAAATTTCTCAACACCGTCTTTTATGCATCCCAAAGCCGCGGCTGTAAAATTTGGCGCTTCGCTCGTTCCCTTGAAAGCGGTTTCGGCATGTGATCAAGTCAGCCCATATCGAACGGAAACAAAAGAATATCAAAGAGAGATATCGAGACATCAATGGACCCCAATCGAACAATCTGGACGTGGTACGAAGGAAGCTGGCACGAAGGCAATATCATGATCATGGGCTCGTCCGATCATGCTACCTGGCTGGGGACCATGGTCTTTGACGGTGCCCGCGGCTTTGCCGGCGTAACACCCGATCTCGATATGCATTGTGCAAGGGTCAATTATTCAGCCCATGTCATGGGTTTGAAACCGACCATGGAAACCGGCGCGATCATCGAACTTGGCCGGGAGGGTTATGCAAAGTTTGATGCTGATACCGCTGTCTATATCCGGCCGATGTACTGGTCGCGGGAAGGCGGCTCGTTCACCGTCGATCCACATCCGGATTCAACGGCATTCGCGATGTGCGTTGAGCAAGCGGCAATGGGCAGCGGTGGCGGCTTCACCTTGACCACCACGAGCTATGAGAGACCCACCCTTGCCTCGAATCTGACAAATGCAAAGGCGTCGTGCCTCTACCCCAACAACGCAAGAATGCTGCGCGAAGCACAGGAGAAGGGGTTCCATAACGCCATTGTCTGCGATTCTCTGGGTAATGTCGCCGAAACTGCGACGACCAATATTTTCATGGTAAAAAACGGCGATGTTTTTACCCCGGTACCCAATGGTACATTTTTGAATGGCGTCACTCGTCAGCGGGTAATCAAGCTTCTACGCGAGGCTGGGATAACCGTATATGAGGGGACGCTTACTCTCGATGATTTCCGGGTGGCTGACGAGATATTCTCAACTGGCAACTACTCAAAGGTCGTCCCGATAACGAAGTTTGATGATCATGAGCCCGGTATTGGACCGATTGCCACGAGAGCACGAGAACTTTACTTCGAATGGGCTCATTCGGGTACAGGAAAACGCTGAACTCGCGCCCATGTGCGCTGGTCGATGGGATGATATTTTATGAACTCTTCCGTTGATGCTGAACTGAGTTTACGCGAGCGCGCCTATGACTTGCTCGAGCGAGGTCGTCGGGGCCTCGCTTCGCAACTGTTCGATGTATTCATCGTCATCCTGATCCTGGTCAGTGTCACGGTGTCCGTCATCAGCACGGTGCCTGAGTGGCATGAGGAACACGGCGATACCTATCGCATGATCGATCGGATCTGCGTTGCGGTCTTCATTGTCGAATATCTGGCTCGCCTTTGGGTGGCTCCCGAACATCCCTTGATGGAAGGAATGAGCCCATCCATGGCGCGCCTGCGTACCGCGTTCACACCGCTGATGATCGTGGACTTTATCGCCATCCTCCCGTTCTTCCTGGAACTGCTGGTTGGTGTCGACCTTACGGCGATCCGCGTGCTTCGCATTTTTCGGTTTTATCGCCTTGCCCGTTACGCCCCGGCGATTGTCACGATTGGCAGGGTCTTGGCGGCAGAGTGGCGATCCTTGCTGGGAGCATCAATTATTTTTGCCGGTCTGCTCCTCCTGGCTTCCGTCAGCATGTTTTACGCGGAGGGACGCGTGCAGCGCGAGGAGTTTGGAGATATCCCCGCAGCCATGTGGTGGGCAGTCGTAACGCTGTCAACGGTAGGTTATGGCGATGTGATTCCACTGACCCCGGTGGGAAAATTCATAGGCGGCATCGTGATGGTTCTCGGATTGATGTTCACCGCACTTCCGGTTGGGATCATCGCCACCGGGTTTGCCCAGGAGATCAAGCGCAGGGACTTCGTTGTGTCGTTTGCGATGGTTGCCAGGGTGCCGCTTTTTGCCGACCTGAAGGCGCCGGTCATCGCAAGCCTGGTCGGTCGGCTGAATGCCAGAAAATTTGCACCCGGTTCGATCATCGTCTCGAAAGGTGACCCAGCCGATGAAATGTATTTTGTTGCCACGGGTGAAGTGGAAGTTGAACTCGAAGACGGGCGGGTGCGATTAGGAGAGGGGGACTTCTTCGGCGAGATTGCCCTGATTAAACACCAGACACTGCGCACCGCAAGCGTCTACGCGGTCAGGCAGACAGACCTGCTGGTCCTTTCGGTTCTCGATTTCCGCCGCCTCATGCACGACTATCCTGAGCTCAAACAGGCGATCAACAAGACTGCCGAGCAACGGATGGAGAGTTCTGAGCAGGACAATTAGTTATTCGGTAAAGCGGCGCATATCCAATTAATGGCGATCTGCTTTTCTTGAATTTTCGATTGCAAAGGCGGGAACACTTCAATGCTCGTGTTCCCGGTCCTTGAGGAGTGGTGTCAGGCGGCAATCGCGCCAAATTTTTGAACTTGGGCGATCCACTTCTCGACATTGCCCGGCTTGGGGTCGCTCGCGCCGGAAAAATGCGTGATGCGCGCTGGCTTGATCCCGACAAAGCCGAGGATCTGATCCCTGAGCTGGCGCAGCATGGCATTGCGATACATCCACCGCATGAACCATCCCGGCGTGTCCGATGTCATGAATACCCTGCCGGTTCTGCCGCCCAGCATCGGGGTGGGCATGCCCATCCAGTCAGTTTCGCGGGTGTTGAATGTCCGACCGGGGATCAAGGCGCGATCAAACAGGCCTTTCAGTTTAGCTGGCAATCCGCCCCACCACATTGGGGTGGTAAGAACGACATGTTCACTCCATTCAAAATCATTCAGGACCTTCTCCAGTCCTTCCTCAAGTGGCTTCAATTTCTTGTAACCGCCAAATTCAAAATCCGGATCGAAATCGAGATCATGCAGATGGGTCAGCCTGATTTCGTGCCCGGCTTTCTGGGCGGCATCGGCATAAGCCTCAGCCAATGTGCGGTTGAGCGAGCTTTCGGCAGGATGTCCGTTCAAAATGTAAATGCGTTTCGGGTTCATTGTTCGTCTCCTTAAATTGACCATGGTCAGTTATTTAGGTTATAAATTGACCGCGGTCAATAAAAAAGTTGACCATGGTCAAAAAAAATGCCAAATAGCGGCTATGGCTAGAGCAATTCAGAAGAGAACATTGGAAACCCGCGCACGGTTAGTGGCCGCGGCTGAGGATATTATTGGAACATCCGGGTTTGAGGCCTTGCGGGTAGAGGAAGTTGTCTTGAGGGCAGGGACTGCCAAGGGGACCTTCTTTGCCCACTTCAGGGACAAGGATGGGCTGATGGAGCTGATCGTCGGCAGCCGGATCGACCGATATCTGGATGATCAGGAAAAGCTCTCGCCGCCAAAGACAGTCGAGGACCTTATTCAATCCCTGATGCCGCTTTGCGAATTCATGACCTGCGAACGCTATGTGTTTGATTTGATCCTGCGTTATTCGGGTGCTGCCGGGGTAGAGGAGATTGGTCCGATTGCCGAGACGTTCGGGCGCCAGGTAGAAATATTGACCGGCTGGCTGGAGAAGGCCGATTTTCGCAGGGATATCTCAGCTGAATTACAGGCCGAGGGCGTGCACGCCTTCATGATCCAGGCAATGGCAACGAAATTCTGTGCGCTTCACAATTCCAATTCCATCGCAGATCGTTTGGGTCCCTATTTGAATGCCTGGCTCGAGCCGGGCTCCTAGGTTTTGTCTGCTTCTGCCAAAATTGACAATGTTGGGTAAAAACTAGCTGGCGAATTACTTCCAGCACGTCTTTCACAATAGTCATAATCAGCCTGGCCGGTTGTTGCCATTCCAATTCTTTAGTGATTTATGTCTGCGGTCGACGGGACAAATTGTCCTGAATGATCAGGTATTTTCAGGCGTCTGGCTAATCGAATGTCTTTAGTTTATCGACCGGAAATTGATGGCCTGAGAGCGGTAGCGGTCCTTCCGGTCATTATGTTCCATGCGGGTATTGCGGGCTTTTCCGGCGGATATGTCGGCGTCGATGTTTTCTTTGTAATCAGCGGTTTTCTGATCACTTCCTTGCTTCTCGCAGATTTGGATTCCGGCAAGTTTTCCCTTCTCAATTTCTACACACGACGCGCCCGCCGGATCTTGCCGGCACTTTATCTTGTGGTTTTGATCTGCATTCCGTTTGCATGGTATTGGCTCCTGCCAACCCAATTCGCGGACTTTGGCAAAAGCGTCGCCGCTATTGGTGTATTCATATCCAACATTGAGTTCTACAATCTGCAGGGTTATTTCGGCCCGGCAGCCGAAGAGATGCCCCTGCTGCATACATGGAGCCTCTCTGTCGAGGAGCAGTTCTATGTCGTGTTTCCAATCGTACTCTTTCTGCTTTGGCAATATAAATGGCGTTCCGTATCAATCACGGTGCCTGTACTTCTGGCCTGTCTGCTGTTGAGTTTTGCCATTTCTGATTGGGCCTCAGGAGCAAGGCCCAGCGGCAATTTCTACCTGATACCCACGCGCGCCTGGGAACTGCTGGTCGGCGCGTTGTGCGCTTTCGCATTAAAATCGCGCAATGGGGCTTCATTGAATGCGGTAAATTCGGGCGCCCAAGACAATATTGCCCTGAAATTTGGTGGCGTAATAGCGTTTGCCGGAATTGCGATGATTGGCCTTGCAGTGTTCCTTTTTTCAGAAGATACGCCGTTTCCTTCGCGCTATGCATTGCTTCCGGTGGGTGGTACTGCACTCATAATCCTGTTCGCGTCACCCGGTTCCGTTGCCGGAAGGCTGTTGGCGCTTCGACCAATGGTCGCCATCGGCCTCATTAGTTACAGCGCATATCTTTGGCACCAGCCGTTGTTGGCATTTTACCGGGTTCAACACATAGACGAGCAGGTTCAGGTTCTCATTGCGCTGATTGCCGCCGCCTTTGTATTGGCCTTTCTGACTTGGCGGTTTGTCGAAAAGCCGATGCGCAGCGGTCAGCTATCGTTCTTCAAAACTCCAAGACAGGTTTTGACTTTAAGCGCGGCATTCTCAGTTTTGCTGGTCACCGTTGGCGTTACCATCAACAAGAGTGACGGATTCAGATACCGCTTCGATCAGCTGAATCAACTCGGATATGAATGGGATAATCGCGCCATAAGAAAAGATTCCTGGTCAATATTGCGGGGAATGGCGGGCGATGAGCGGTATCGCGCCACCTCAAATGCCTATGACCGGATTGCCGAGTTTGACCCTGAAGACAATCGCGAAAACATGCTCGTTGTCGGCAATTCACATTCGAAGGATTTCTTCAACATCCTCAATTTCAGTGAATTGGCAGCCGATAAATTTGAACTGGCAAGATTTGGCGCACAGATCCGCCGCATTGCTGGTCAGCACGATTTGTATGACTCCAAACTGTACGAACAGGCGGATCGGATTGTTCTGATCACGGAATACAGCAAGAACGATATTGATACACTTCCCGGTGTCGTCGATCGGATGTTGGAAGACGAAAAACAGGTAATCCTGGTAACCAACATGCCGGAATTTCCAGGAAAGAAACACCGAACATTGGCAGACGACATAATTATTCCGATACTTCGCAACACAGATGAAGACCTGACTGAACCGGTCGCTGCACAAACTGCTGAGATGATAAACCGCCAATATTGGTACCATATTCAGATGCACGACCCATTTAGCGAAATCGATCAGAAAATTCGCTCTGCCGCACAGCAGGCAGGTGTTCCGGTTCTCGACCGTCGAGATTCAATTTGCGATCCGGACAAACAGCTTTGCTACGCGGTATCCGACAACCTTACCAAGTATTTGTACGATCAGTCGCATTTGTCGCTTCCAGGTGCCCGGTTTTCAGCCCGATTGCTTGATTCCACCAACTGGATAGACGCGCTTGAATGACAAAGCACGCTGGTAAACCGACGGCATTAGCACAAGAGTAATTGTCCGCTGGTTGCAAGTCTGCGTTCTGAAAGGATGTGGGCGCAATAATTCCCGATTGAAAGTTCAAGGCTTTCTAGAGGTTTTCATCCAAGAAGTCCGTTACTCTTTCGCCAACTGAAGTCCGCGTGGCATCATCACCTAGTGAGACTGCGCCGGTCGGATAGAAATGACCAAATCCCGGAACCCCAGGCAAACTCATATGTGTGCCCGGCTCTTTTCATCTCGGCGAGCATTAAAGGGATGGTCTCGGCAGATATCGCAAGATCGTTTTGAGATTGCATAACAAGAATTGCCGGCAGGTCCGGTTTCTGGAGAACTTTTGCCAAGTCGAACCCGCCTCCGCCCGGAGACAGCGGGAAAATCGCCTTGACCTCGGCATCGAGCCCATAGGCAGCATTGATTGTCGCTGCCGCGCCCGCTGAGTGTCCGCCAATCGCGATCCGGTCAGGATCGATATTGTAGATCGCGGCATTGGCTCTCACATAATCTACGGCTTTCTTGACGTCTTCGGCTGCAGCGATGATGGATGCAATGCCAATTTCCCGCACTTCCTCGTCGGAAATAGTCGGTAAACCCATAACTTCACGCACATATTGGGTGCGTTCGATACCGGAATCAGGGGCCATCGTAAGCGGGTCTTGTAAATCGGGATGATCTAATGACGTTTGCGGGACTGGCAATTCGGGCGCCAGGCGATACTCAATCACAAAAACAACATAGCCGAGCGGCGCAAGCATTTGGGCATAGTCTTCTTGCCGGCTGTGTACGGCTCCTTCAATACGGTAAGGTGGCTGACGACGCCCGCCCCGATAGTAAGCACCGCCATGCACCAGCACGACTGCGGGTCGGGCGGCATCTCCGGTAGAGTCGGTCGGCGTATATACGTCAAGCATCAAATCGCGTGACATCTCGATACCATCGGGTGCAATGATACCTTGTCCATAGACTACATCGGTTTGAAGGTCGTAGCCGAAAGCTGGTTCGGCCAAAGCGATCTCTGTCAACGCAAACATGGCAACAACAGTTAGTATCGCTGAATTGAGAATTTCACACCGATTCATGGACGTCTCCTAATTCGATAGCCATGGCCGATAAGAACGTGCGTGCGCAATATGACCACCCAATGACATAGCAGCCCGTCGGCATCTATCGCGAATACAAAAAATGTCCGGAATGCTTTTCATTCCGGACATTCCAAATTTTAGCAGGCTGCCGATCCACAAATATTGTTTTGGCAGCAGCCAGTTCCAATCCGGATCAGCGTTTCGAGAACTGGAACGAACGGCGTGCTTTGGCACGACCGTATTTCTTGCGCTCAACAACACGGCTGTCACGCGTAAGGAAGCCACCTTTTTTCAGAACGCCACGAAGCGCAGGTTCATAATGAGTAAGCGCCTTGGAAATACCGTGCCGAACAGCACCGGCCTGACCGGACAGGCCGCCGCCGGATACGGTTGCGGTAATGTCGTACTGGCCTTCACGAGCAGCAGCGATAATCGGCTGCATTAGGATCATCTGAAGGACAGGTCGGGCGAAATATGTGGTGTATTCGCGTTTGTTCACCGTAATCTTGCCGGTGCCGGGCTTCAACCAGACGCGTGCGATCGCATCCTTGCGTTTTCCCGTTGCATAGGCACGGCCATGCTCATCAAGTTTCTGAACATAGACCGGTGCAGTCTGTTCGGTCTCAGCACCCTCTGTAGCAAGGGCTTCTAGTGATTCGAGGCCTGACATGGTTAGGCGCTCCTTTTGTTTTTCGGGTTCATGGCCGCGATATCGAGAACTTCAGCCTGTTGTGCTTCATGCGGATGTTCGGAGCCGGCATAGACACGCAAGTTCTTCAATTGCTTGTTGGAAAGGGGGCCGCCGGGCATCATGCGTTGAATGGCCTTCTGAACCACCCGTTCCGGAAACCGGCCTTCCAGGATGGCACGCGCTGACCGCTCCTTGATGCCACCAGGATATCCCGTGTGCCAGTAATATTTCTTGTCGCTGTATTTCTTGCCGGTCAGCTTCACCTTGCCGGCATTTATAATGATCACGTTGTCACCGTCATCAACATGCGGCGTAAACGTTGGTTTGTGTTTTCCCCGCAAGCGGTTGGCGACGATGGAGGCGAGGCGTCCGAGAACAACATTCTCGGCATCAACGATAATCCACTTCTTCACCACCTCTGCAGGTTTCTGCGAGAAGGTTGTCATTTCTTTATCCCTGGATCGGATTTACCGGTTACATCAATCGCAACCGTTTCGTTTCTGCAATCAGAATTTCTGGGCGCTTCTATAATGAGGGACAATCGCCGCGTCAAGCACTAATTTTCAGACAGTAAAAAATAACATAATAAAATCAGAGTGTTACAAATAAGGTATTATATTACCACAATTTTTCTGCTTGAATCAAAAACCCGGCGAATTTCTCCGCCGGGTTATAATGGAACTTAATGTCTTGTTTAGCCGCAGCTTGCGTAGCACTGGCTAACCATCTGATTGCAGCTGATGGTGTTTTGTGTATTCGACTGTAGTTTCGCCACACCTTCCTGCGGGGAGGAGGCGATCATGACGTCGGTGCCGCCGGACAGGCATTGACCGTAGGATGAATTACAGGCTGCTGTGCACTGCATTGCATTCATGACCGGGTTTTGTGCTGATGCCACTGAGATACCGCCAGCGGTTACGAGGCCAGCCACGCCAAGTGCTGCTACGAATTTTTTCATGCCAATCTCCATCTATAATCGGGAACGGCCAACAGGCATGGTTTCCGCCCCGGAATTCAAAATCGCGGATTTTTTCCGCCTGGGTTTTTGTATAACCGGCCAAAATATAACTGCATTGCGGCTAGCCCGGCAAGGGGCGAATTAACCAAACCGGGGAGAAACCCCAATTTTCCAACAATTTGTTGCGCGTCTGCAATGTAACCCTTCAAGGTTCAGCACTTTTGGCGAACATAGGAGCCAGGTGCATCTTCTATCGGTTTATATTTGGAAGAACCGACCTTTCGCGCCGGGACTTTCTCGCCATTTTGATCGACAATCCATGCGTGCCAGTCCGGCCACCACGATCCTTCTGTCTCTTTTGCGGTTTTCCACCAACTATCCAATTCACCAACGGGCTTCCCGCCGGTCCAAAATTGATACTTGCCCGCTGACGGAGGATTCACGACACCGGCAATATGGCCGGATCCTGAAAGAACAAATTTGACTTTGCCGCCAAAGAACTGGGAACCCAGGAATACCGAACGGGCAGGGGCAATATGATCATCCTTCGTGGCCAGATTGTAGATAGGAATGGTCACTTCGGACAGATCGAGTTTTTCGTCGGCAACAACCATTTCTCCCTCGGACAGCCGGTTTTCGAGGTAACAATTGCGAAGATAAAACGAATGGTTTGCCGCCGGCATCCGGGTCGAATCCGAATTCCAGTACAAAAGGTCGAAGGGCAGGGGGTCTTTTCCCTTGAGGTAGTTGTTGACCACATAGGGCCAGATCATGTCCCGCGATCGAAGCATGTTGAACGCGGTCGCCATCTTGGTTCCTTCAAGATAGCCTTTCGTTGCCATTGATTCCTCAACCCGCGAAATCTGGTCTTCATCGACGAAGACTTTCAGATCACCGGCATAGGTGAAATCCACTTGCGTCGTGAACAAGGTCGCGCTGGCTGCGCGATCATCTTTCCAACGCGCCATCAGCGCCAATGTTACCGCGAGCAGGGTGCCGCCGACGCAATAGCCGATCAAGTTGACCTTGTCCTCTCCGGTGACCTGCTCGATGATGTCCAACGACTCGATTATCCCCTCGCGCGCATAGTGGGCGAAATCCTTGCCGGCCTGTTGCTCGTCTGGATTTATCCAGGAAATGACAAACACCGTGTGACCTTGATCAACACACCATTTGATGAACGACTTTTTCGGGTTGAGATCGAGAATGTAAAACTTGTTGATCCACGGCGGTACGATCAAAAGCGGTCTTTTCAGTACTTTCTCGGTCGTCGCCTCATATTGGATCAGTTGCCGGACGTTGTTCTGTGCAATTACCTTGCCGGGCGTGTTTGCGACGTCCCGGCCAAATTTGAAGGCATTATTGTCGGCCTGGCGGACCTTCAGATCTCCGCCGCCACTGACAATGTCCTCAGCCAGCATCTTCATGCCACGGGCCAGGTTTTGGCCATCAGACTCAAAGGTTTCCCGCAATACTTCCGGATTGGTGATGGGAAAGTTGGTAGGCGACAGGGAGTTGATCACCTGCTGGGTGTAAAACACAGCCTTGTGCTTGGTATGTTCATCCAGCCCTTCGGTTTTTTCCACCAGGTCTTGCGCCCAGCCGGACGTGATCAGATAGGCCTGCTTGAGAAAGTTGAAGAACTGGTTTTCTTCCCATTCAGGCGAGCTAAACCGCTTGTCGCCCTTTTCGACAGGGGCGACATCCTCGGCTTCTTCGCCAGCGATTTTCCTGATGGAAGAATTCCAAAGATCCATGTAACGCGAAAACAGTTCTGTCTGCGCTTGCAGCGCTCTTTCTGGATCGGAAAGCCAGTATTCGGATACCTTGCCAAATGTCTTGGTCACGTCAGACAATCCGTCATTCAGATTGTCCTTCTTTTCGCCCTTTTCGCGTGGTCCTACCCAGGCAGCAGCCGCATGGCCGGCTTGCTCGATCATATGGGCAATATTCCTGGCGAATGCCTCGGGATCTCTGACCACATAGGGAGACTGTGTAGCGGAAGTGTTTTTGGTTCCGTCCATGCCAGCAGCAGGTTGTTTGACGCTGCCGGTGGCAGGTTGTTTGACACTGCCAGCAACAGGTTTTTTTCCTGCGCTACCGGCAGGCGATTTGACCTTGCCAGATCCGGATTTTTTGTTCCTGGCCATTACGGCGGTCCTCCCTGTATATTTATAACCCGAATTGGACCATATTCGCCATGTAGTAATTGGAATTGGTGGCACAATAATGCATATGAATATTAATAATTTTAGGCGGGCACGGCTGAACTATCCTGTTAGGAAGATGTAAATTGAGTAAACGGTTTCAAATCTCGCTAAGCCATAATTGGGGCCGAATGCGTCGGGCAATCGTGCCTTGCGCAGGATTGCTTGCACTACTGCTTGCCAGCGCCTGCACAACAGGTGGCAGTCCGTTCAGGGCGGTCGGGGCCGATTCCCCGCCGCAATCCGAGGTCGCCATGCCGGTTGCAGTTGATACCCAGATGACTGCGACGACACCAGCGTCGGAAACAGGGGAACCCATGGTGCTTGGTGATCAGCCTGCCTCTGCAATATCGGCGCCGGAAGCTGCGAAATTGCAGGAAGGAACTTCCATGAACCTGGTACCGAGCACCGAAGCTTCCGACGGACCTGCCGATCCGGCAGATATTCCACCAGCGCCTGAAATGGCAAAGACACGGGAAGAAGCCATTCAGCAAATCAGGGCAAAGGCCGCCGCGACCGGAAACAACAAACCGCACATATTTGAGGAACGGAAAGCCGCGACTCAACGCATGAGCAAGAAGGAGCAGGCGCGGATTTCGGAGGAAATGGAGAAGATAGCGGCGAAAAACGCGCAGACTCTGGATGCAAATGCAGCAGATGCCAAAGGCAAGGATTCAAAATTGCTGCAATGGCGGGCAAAAAACCATTATAATCAGGCCGTAGAGAAAATCGAAAACTAGACATTTTGACGTTATCTGTCTGCCACAGACCAGACACAAAACGCTTACGGATTGTAAGATGCAGGAATTCCACAAGATAAGACGGTTGCCCCCCTACGTGTTCGAACAGGTGAATCGCCTGAAAGCAACAGCACGAGCGGCAGGCGCCGACATCGTCGATCTTGGCATGGGCAATCCCGATCTGCCGACACCGCAGGCAATCGTCGACAAGATGGCCGAAGCAGCGCAGGACCCAAGAACCCATCGCTATTCGGCTTCCCGTGGTATACCCGGATTGCGTAAGGCGCATGCTGCCTATTATGGCCGCAGATTTGGCGTAAAGCTTAACCCTGACACACAGGTCGTCGCGACACTGGGTTCAAAGGAAGGTTTCGCCAATATGGCGCAAGCCATTACCGCACCGGGCGACGTTGCGCTGGTTCCAAATCCCACCTATCCGATTCATTCCTTCGGGTTCATCATGTCAGGCGCGGTTGTGCGTTCGATTCCGGCAGAACCCGATGAGACCTTCTTTCATCTACTCGAACGGGCAGTCCGCTATTCGATTCCTGCGCCCACTGCCGTTGTCTTGAATTATCCTTCCAACCCGACAGCGCTACTGGCAAGTCTCGATTTCTATCGTGATGTGGTCAGCTTTGCGCGCAAGCACAACATAATCCTGTTATCTGATCTTGCTTATGCCGAGATCCATTTCGAAGATGATCCGCCGCCCTCGATCTTGCAGGTTCCAGGCGCCATGGATATTGCGGTCGAGTTCGCCTCAATGTCGAAGACCTATTCCATGCCGGGTTGGCGGATGGGCTTTGCAGTCGGTAATGAAAGACTGGTTTCTGCACTGACCAGGGTCAAATCATACCTTGACTACGGGGCATTTACCCCAATTCAGGTTGCGGCAGCATTTGCGATCAACACGCAGGACAAGGAGATCGAAAAGGCTCGGCAGATTTACAAGCAACGCCGCGATGTAATGGTCGAATCCTTTGCGCGGGCAGGCTGGGAGGTGCCGGCACCGCCCGCGACCATGTTTGCATGGGCGCCAATCCCGGAGAAATTTGCCGGTCTTGGATCACTCGAATTCTCCAAACTCCTGGTCGAGAAAGCCGACGTTGCAGTCGCGCCCGGGGTAGGATTTGGCGAAAACGGCGACAGATATGTTCGTATCGCCCTGGTTGAGAACGAACACCGGATTCGGCAGGCCGCACGTAACATCAAGCGTTTTCTGAATTCGGCGGATGAAACACTCCATAATGTGATTGATATCTCGGCTCATCGCTAGGCTTGTTTCGACTATTCCCATTTCACCGGTTGAATTGTCAGCGTCAAATCCGTAACAGATGCCATCATCTGTAGCAGACGTCCCTGTCTGTTCCTGAAATTCAGTTCTTAATCCGGGGAAAAGTCATGTCTGAACCATTGCGCCTAGGAGTAGCCGGGCTGGGAACCGTTGGCGCTTCCCTGGTTCGTGTTCTCAAGGAAAAGCATAATTTTCTGGCTGCGCGGTGCGGTCGGCCAGTCGAGGTCGTTGCAGTAAGTGCGCGCGATCGCGATAGAAAACGCGAATGCGATATCTCGGGCCTGCGGTGGTACGACGACCCGGTTGAACTGGCAGCAGATTCCGAGATCGACGTGTTTGTCGAGCTGATTGGTGGTGATGATGGCCCTGCCGATAAATCAGTGCGAAAGGCACTTGAATCCGGCAAACATGTCGTAACTGCCAACAAGGCGCTGTTGGCTCGGCATGGTGTTGAGCTTGCGGAAATGGCAGAAGCGCGCGGCCTGCTTCTCAATTTTGAAGCGGCCGTTGCAGGCGGTATTCCGATCATCAAGGCGATGCGCGAAACCCTGACCGCCAATACCATCACCCGGGTATTCGGTATTCTCAACGGAACCTGCAACTACATTCTGACAAGAATGGAATTGGAGGGATTGGGATATCAGGAATGTCTGGCCGACGCGCAGCGTCTTGGATATGCCGAAGCCGACCCCACTTTCGACGTGGAAGGCTATGACACGGCCCACAAACTGGCGATCCTGACATCGCTTGCCTTTGGCACCCGGATCGCATCCGACAAGATCTATGTGGAAGGCATTTCCAACATCACGCCTGCGGATATCCAGGCGGCGGCCGATCTTGGATATCGGATAAAACTGTTGGGCGTTGCCCAAAGGACCGATACCGGCATCGAACAGCGCGTCCATCCGACTTTGGTCCCTGTCGATGCGCCGATTGCACAAATTCACGGGGTGACAAACGCCGTGGCAATTGATGGTGACATTGTCGGGCAGCTTGTCCTGTCGGGACCCGGGGCAGGGGGCATGGCGACTGCCTCTGCGGTGGCAGGTGATATTGCTGACATCGCCAAGTCGCTTCCTGGTCCGCAAACGGTTCCCTCGCTCGGAACACCGGCGGAAAAACAACAGCCCTATGAACAAGCCAGGATGCGGGCTCATGAAGGCGGATATTTCATCAGGCTCTCGCTTAATGACAGGGCCGGCGCCTTTGCTTCGATTGCTAGCAGAATGGCCGAGCAGGACATTTCGCTGCAATCGATTGTGCAGCATCGGACCGGACAGGAGACTGATGATAGTCCGGAAACCGCCCAACCTGTTATCCTGGTAACACATCGCACGACCGAATCGGCAATTCGCGCAGCATTCGAAAAAATCGGTGCCGATGGCCATTTGGCAGCAAAGCCGCAAATGATAAGAATAGAACAATAGTTTTAAAGCGGGACGGGCAACCTAATCGATTTACATGTGGCCAACCATGGATGTGCCATTGCCTTGTTCGCAATTTTTTAAGATAGGCTCTGTTCGGAACGGAGATAAACAATGAATACAGATTCCTCCTCAAGTGTCATTGACCGCATGTTGTCGATCGAACTGGCCCGTGTGACCGAACGCGCGGCGGTCGCAGCTGCGCATCTGAGGGGGCACGGCGAGGAGGACGAAGCCGACCAGGCCGCGGTTGATGCCATGCGCTCCGAATTGAACAAGCTACCGATAGACGGACGTGTGGTGATCGGTGAAGGGGAACGCGACGAGGCTCCGATGCTTTATATCGGCGAGGAGGTTGGTACCAAGAAGGGCATGGCGGTGGACATCGCGCTCGATCCCCTGGAAGGCACAACAATCTGCGCCAAGAACCTGCCCAACGCCCTGGCCGTAATTGCAGTCGCCGAGCGTGGCAAAATGCTCTACGCGCCGGATGTCTACATGGACAAGATCGCGATCGGTCCGGGATATCCGGAAGGAATAATCGACCTCAATTTGCCGGCAGTTGAAAACCTGGCCAATGTTGCCAAGGAAAAGGGTGTCAAGATATCCCAATTGACCGCCTGCATCATGGACCGGCCCCGCCATGCGAGACTGATCGAGGAAGTGCGCGAGGCTGGCGCTTCCATCAGGTTGATCGGCGATGGAGATGTCGCCGGCGTCATTCACACGACCGATCCGGATCTGACCGGCATTGATATTTACATCGGTATCGGTGGTGCGCCGGAGGGTGTATTGGCAGCAGCCGCGTTGCGGTGTACCGGCGGGCAAATGAAGGGAAGGCTCTTGCTCGACACGCCGGAGAAAGTCACCAGAGCCCGAAAGATGGGTGTGGAAGACCCAAACAGAATCTATGACATGACGGAGATGGCATCCGGCGATGTCCTGTTCGCAGCCACCGGCGTTACCGACGGCAATTTGTTGTCTGGTGTGAAATTCGGCCGTAACTCCCTGACAACACACACTTTGGTAATGCGATCCTCCTCCGGTACAATCCGCGAAATCAAGGCCATACACCATGATATGGAGAAATTCGCTTAGCTTTCGACGACCTCCGATGCGCAGTCTTCCATGACCGAAGCTCGAACAGGATATGTGGATGACACTGTCCGGTGAAACAAAGCCATTTTTGGGCGTTTCAAATTCGGTGACCGGCCAGACATGGGCGG
>JBCCEP010000035.1:0-17626 GCA_039030215.1 Pseudomonadota bacterium | reverse complement strand
CGAAAAAGGAAGTTTCGAGATGCCGTCAAGACCGTTTTTTTCCGCCTCAGTCAAGGAATAATAGACATAATCCTTGCCATTTGCGGTCAGGGTCTTGCGGCATTTAAAACTGTCGAGGGAATTTATCATTGTGCGTGTTCCATCTGTTTAACGAAGTTGCACCTGGCGGGGCAAACACTGGCGTCAATCAAGGAACACGCCTGAAAGCGGGTGCGGCCATTTCCGCATGTTTGCCGGTTTCAAACATGGTTTTCCACGTCTTCTCACCGATGCCTAAAGCGAGAGCGACCAATCCGACCGCTGGTTTGGTCGGGTGTTTATAGTGATATTTTTTTCATAGGTGAATAGGCGTTTCGTTCAATATTCACCTCAGGAAAACAATTCCATGTCAAAAATGGCCAAATACGTATACTTGTCGAGCCGGATCGTGATTATCCGGTGCATGTTCCTAGGCGAGGCATCATGGTCCGATGATATCAAGATAATGCAAGGTTCATGAAATTATCATTTGAGCAACTTACGGTGCATCGCAGTGAACGGGAAATCATTTCCGGTCTTTCTGCAGGTGTTGCATCCGGCGAGGTTCTTGTTGTTACCGGGCCCAATGGATGTGGAAAATCCACCTTGCTGAAGACAATTGCCGGACTTATCAAGCCGGCATCGGGTAAGATTGAACTGACTGAAAGTGGCGATCGCTCAATCGGTCAATGCTGTCATTATCTGGGACATGAGAATGCGCTGAAACCTGCGCTAAGCGTCTCGGAGAACCTCCAATTCTGGCAGAAATTTCTCGCCCTTTCTGATTTCGGGGCAGGGTTGGATATTGAAAGCGCCCTGGAACTTGTCGGATTGCCGGATATTGACGAAATCCCCGCTGGCTATCTGTCTGCCGGTCAGAAACGCAGGGTCGCCATTGCCAGGCTTCTGGTTTGCAAACGGCCGGTCTGGCTGCTGGATGAGCCAACTGGTGCGCTCGACAAGAAATCCGAAGCGCGGTTTTCAAAGATTGTCGACGGCCATCGCAACGATGGCGGGATCACGATTGCGGCGACGCATCAGCCGCTTGGTTTGAAAAACACGAAGAAGCTTCAGCTCGGCCCTATTGAACAGAAGGCAATGTCATGATTGTGCTTCTCGGTCGTGAATTGAAGCTGGCGGTCCGGGCTGGTGGCGGTGCATTGACCGGCGTGTTGTTCTTCCTGGCGGTTGTTACTGTCGTACCTTTTGGTGTCGGGCCGGATCTAAATCTTTTGGCACGGATCGGTCCGGCCATGCTGTGGATCGGTGCGCTTCTTTCCATGTTGCTTGGTCTGGAACGCTTGTTTCAGGCGGATCGTGAGGACGGTTCCCTGCAATTGCTCCTCATGTCCGATCATCCGCTGGAGCTGGTGGTACTGGTCAAATGCCTCGCGCATTGGCTTGCAACCGGTCTGCCGCTGATTGTAGCTACTCCAGTTTTCGGATTGATGATGAATATGGAACCGGCATTGATCATGGCGGTGATGGCCACGCTTATAGCCGGAACGCCGGCGATAACCCTTGTCGGTGCCGTCGGTGCCGCGGTCACGGTTTCGTTGGCTCGGGGCGGGCTGCTTATCGCAATATTGGTCTTGCCGCTGGTTGTTCCGGTGCTGATTTTTGGCGTCACGGCAGCTTACGGTGCGGTGGAAGATCCGGCGCCATTTCTGCCGCCATTCCTGCTATTATGTGCAATGACGCTATTTTTCTCGGTTCTGGGGCCTTTTGCGGCTGCTGCGATGTTACGTCATGCGGCTGATTGACCAAAATCAAGGCAAAAATGTTGAAAATGGGTAATACCAATGTGATCAAATGCAATTGTCTCCACCGTGTAATGTGTCTACATGCAGCAGATGAAAGCAACGGCTGAAATCATGTCTGAAACGAGCATCAAACCTGCAAGCGTCTGGGATTACGCCAATCCCACGCGGTTTCTCGGGCTTGTGGAGCGGGTTTTACCCGCTTTTGTGATGTTGACGATCGTTTGCATGGCAATCGGACTTTGGATGGCCCTCAACGCACCAGAGGACTATCAACAGGGGGCGACGGTCCAGATCATGTTCATTCATGTGCCTGCCGCATGGCTGGCTATGATGGTCTATACCGTGATGAGCATTTCCGCGCTTGGAACGCTTGTCTGGCGGCATCCTCTTGCCGATGTTTCGCTCCGTGCAGCCGCACCGCTTGGGGCAGCGTTTACCTTTCTTGCGCTTGTTACCGGTTCGCTTTGGGGCAAACCGATGTGGGGCACATGGTGGGTATGGGATGCGCGGCTTACGTCGGTGCTCGTCTTGTTCATCATCTATTTGGGATTAATTGCCCTATCAAAAGCGATCGAGGAACCGTCTGTTGCCGCCCGTGCGCTGGCAATTGTGACGCTCGTCGGTTTCATCAACATACCGATCATCAAATTCTCGGTCGATTGGTGGAACACGCTTCACCAGCCTGCCAGCGTCTCGAGATTTGACCGGCCAGCCATGGATGTCGCATTCCTTTACCCGCTTCTGGTCATGGCTATCGCCTATACCCTGTTATTCTTCACCTTGCATTTGATGGGAATGCGCAACGAGATATTCCGTCGCCGGATCAGATCAATGAAAATGCAATCAGCGCGTCAGGCAGAAGGTGGTTGATCGATGTTTGGCCAATATGCAGGATTTATCGTCCCAGCCTATGTCATTTCCGCGGCAGTCATTGCTGGTCTTGTCGTGTGGACAGTGCTTGTCTATCGGAACAGGCGTACGGAAATCCTCGAACTTGAGAAGCGGGGCGTCAAGCGCCGCAATCAAAAAGAGCCAAAATGAGTGAGCCGGAAACAGAAGCGCCATTAATGGAGGCTCGTTCCGGCCGCCGCTGGTTTGTGGCGGCTCTGCCCTTGCTCATTTTTTTGGCGCTTGCCGCGATTTTTCTGAAGCAGTTGCTGGTAGGTGGAGATACAAGTGAAATTCCCTCGGTATTGATCGGCAAGCCTGCGCCGGAGATTAACCTGCCTGAATTGGTCGGGTTGAAAAATGCGGAGGGTCAACCGATACCGGGAATTTCAGATTCATCGCTCGACGGCAAGGTCAGTGTCGTCAATGTCTGGGCGAGCTGGTGTGTGCCATGCAGGGCGGAGCATCCCTTTATCATGGAACTGGCAAGGGATGATCGAATTCAGGTCGTCGGCCTGAATTACAAGGATCAGAATGCCAATGCCTTGCGATTTCTGGCGCAACTGGGAAATCCATTTGCCGTGGTTGGGGTGGATCAGCGCGGTAGTGGTGCAATCGATTGGGGGGTCTATGGAATCCCCGAGACCTTTATTGTCGATGCAGACGGAATCGTACGTTTCAAGCAGATTGGTCCGCTTTCGGCAGAAAGTTACCAGGAAAAGTTTCTCCCGGCACTCGAACAGGCAATCGCCGGTTCCTCGAGCTGAACCGCTTCCAATTATCAAGGAAGCGCCCTAGGTTCGACAGATGTCCTATCCCTTGCAACCCTCGTTTGAGAAATCCGTGCCGCGCGGTGATACACATCGCCGATCCGTTTGTGAGCATTGTGGCTTCGTAAATTACCAGAATCCGAAAATCGTCGTCGGTTCGGTTGTCCGCCATGAAGGCAAGTTTCTGATGTGCCGCCGGGCTATCGAGCCGCGCCGAGGCTTTTGGACCATTCCGGCCGGTTATCTCGAAATGCATGAAACGCCCGAAGACGGCGCCCGCCGGGAGGCGTTCGAGGAAGCCAATGCCGAACTGGAATTAAGAAGTCTGCTGGCCGTCTACACGGTGCCGCGACTGTCCCAGGTTCAATTAATCTACCGGGCAAGTTTGGCGGTATCTGAATTTTCTGCCGGTGAAGAAAGCCTCGAAGTGGCGTTATATGAATGGGATGAAATTCCCTGGGAAGACATTGCCTTCCCGACAGTAGGATGGGCGCTGGAACATGACCGCATGGTTGAAGCCGGCGAAGCGGCCGGTCCGTTCATCAATCCGCCGGGCGGTTCAACGGACCTTCATCTCTAAGGCATCAAGAAGTGGCATCTGACTGGTTGTCTGTGGCCGGTTTGTCCAGATGGTGGCGCTGGATCAACGGTAGCTGCAACAGCATGAACACCATGGTCATCGGCATGGTGGCCCATACCTTGAAGTTTACCCAGGTGTCTGAGGAAAAATTACGCCATACCACTTCATTCGCTATAGCCAGGAAAATGAAGAACAGGCCCCAACGCAAGGTCAGCTTTCGCCATCCTTCCTCATCCAGACTGAAGGCGGCATCAAAAACATAGGCCAGCAATGATTTCCCGAATGCCAGACCCCCCAGCAGAATTATCGCGAACAGGCAGTTGACGATGGTGGGCTTCATCTTGATGAAGGTTTCATCCTGAAGCCAAAGCGTCAGCAGTCCAAACACGACCACAAAAAACAGCGTGACCAGGGGCATTACGGCGATGTGGCGCAATACAGCAAGCGATATTGCCTGCGAGATCAGCATCGCAACCATCAGGAATGCGGTTCCGACGAAAATTTTTCCGCCAAGGGCCTGGAGTGGCGGCCAGGCGGCGGCCAGTTCCTCGCCATAACGATTGGCGAGAAAAAACACGACCAGAGGACCCAGTTCAAGGACCAGTTTCAATACGGGTGAAACCTCACCTTTTTTCGTATTGGCTTGCATATCAATTAACACCTGTTGTTTCGGGCATTGTGTCCAATCCTGCGATGGACCTTGCAAAATCTTCAGCTTCAAACGGCTCCAGATCGTCAACCTGTTCGCCGACTCCAACGAAAAATACCGGTAGTTTGTGTCTTGCCGATATCGCGACGAGAATTCCGCCGCGCGCAGTACCATCGAGTTTCGTCATTACCAGGCCATTGACGCCGGCGACTTTTTCGAAAATCTCGACCTGGTTCATCGCATTCTGTCCGGTGGTCGCGTCCAGTGTCAGCAGAACCGTGTGTGGCGCTTCGGGATCCTGTTTCTTGAGAACCCGAATGATCTTTTCCAGTTCCGCCATCAATTCCGCCTTGTTTTGAAGCCTGCCGGCGGTGTCCATCAACATGACATCGTAATTTTCCTTGGCTGCGCTTTCGTAAGCATCGTAAGCAAGGCCGGCGGCGTCGGCGCCGATTTCGCGGGCTATCACTGGTGAACTGGTGCGCTCGCCCCAAATTTTCAACTGTTCGATGGCGGCTGCCCTAAAGGTGTCGCCGGCGACCAGGAGCGTCGAAAACCCTGCATTTGCAAGTTTGGCAGATAGCTTGCCGATGGTGGTGGTCTTGCCTGATCCATTGACGCCCACGACCAGTATGACATGGGGCCGGTGGTCAAGATCGAGTTCCAGGGGCAGGGCGACGGGCGCAAGCGTCTTTTCGATCTCGTCAGCCATGATTTCACGGACTTCCTGATCGGTAACATCCTTGCCAATACGCTGTTGGGCCAAGGCGTCAGTAATTCGCATGGCGGTATCGACGCCCAGATCTGCCTGGATAAGTACGTCCTCCAATTCCTGGAGCGTATCTTCATCCAATTTTTTCTTGGTGAAGACCGCGGCGATATTTCCGGTCAGCGCCTCGGAGGAACGTGACAATCCGCTTTTCAGGCGTTTGAACCAGCCGACCTTGGGTTCTTCGACCTCGACCGGTTCAGGTTCCTTTGGTTTCTTGTCCTCTGTTAGCGCGACCTTGCCTTTCTTGACCGGTTCAGGGGAATCCGGTTTTGCCGGGAGCGTTACTGGCTCGGGCTCCGGTTCTGGCTCTGGCTCTGGCTCAGGTTCTGGCTCCGGCTCTGGTTCAGGTTCTGGCTCCGGCTCTGGTTCAGGTTCTGGTTCCGGCTCTGGCTCGGGCTCTGGCTCTGGCTCCGGCTCAGGTTCTGGCTCTGGCTCCGGTTCAGGCTCCGGCTCTCGCTCAGGCTCCGGTTCGGGTTCCGGCTCCGGTTCGGGTTCCGGCTCTGGCTCGGGCTCAGGTTCTGGCTCGGGTTCGGGCTCTGGTTCAGGCTCTGGTTCGGGCTCCGGCTCTGGCTCGGGCTCAGGTTCTGGCTCGGGTTCGGGCTCTGGCTCTGGCTCTGGCTCGGGCTCGGGTTCTGGCTCGGGCTCAGGTTCAGACTCTGGCTCGGGCTCTTGTTCGCGCAGGGATACAGGCTCAGCTTGCAGAGCAGCTTCTTCCGGTTCGGGCGGATCCAGGGGTTCCGGTTTTTCTTCTTCAACCTCTTCTTTGTGCTTCCTTGAGCCGAGCGCAAAGGAGAATATGCGCTTGAGGAGACCCGGTTTCTTTTCGCTCATTCCTGCTATCTACCTGATCTAGGCCGCGCCAAGCATTGCTGGGTTTGCTGCGTCTGAATTCATGACAGCAGAATGTCCAATTGCAGTACGGCCATCCTGCCCGATGATGCGGGTTGATACGATTCCGGCATTGATTTCAACCGAACCTTCAATTCGGACCGGTGTGAACTGTTCGCTATGACCGGAAGAATTACGTTCGACAAGAACATTTACCGTCCTGCCTTCAAGCGACCGCAAATGCTGTTGAAACGCAGCGTCACCGCGTTGTCGCAAGAGCGCGGCGCGCTGCTTGATCGTGGAGCGCTCCAGTTGCGGCATTCTTGCGGCGGGCGTTCCCTCGCGTGGTGAAAACGGAAAGACGTGCAAGTGGGTCAGATCACAGGCTTCGATGATGGAAAGCGTGTTTTCAAACATCGCGTCAGTTTCTGTCGGGAATCCCGCGATCAGATCGGCCCCGAAAATGATGTCAGGCCGGCGCGAACGAATTTCCTCACAGAACCGGATTGAATCCTCGCGCGAATGGCGACGCTTCATTCTTTTCAGGATCAGGTCATCACCGTGCTGCAGCGAGAGATGAAGATGCGGCATGAACCGGCGCTCGGTCGCAATGACGTCTGCAAGGACTTCATCGACCTCGATGGAATCGATGGAAGAAAGCCGCAGCCTGGGAAGATCCGGGACGCGATCCAGAATAGAGCGCACCAACATGCCAAGCTTGGGCTGGCCGGGAAGGTCATTGCCCCATGAGGTTGTATCAACACCGGTCAGGACAATTTCGAGGAATCCGTTATCGACCAGCCGCTTAACCTGTTCAACCACTGCACCAGCAGGCACCGAACGGGAATTTCCTC
The DNA here is from genome assembly GCA_039030215.1 of Pseudomonadota bacterium. GTDB lineage: Bacteria > Pseudomonadota > Alphaproteobacteria > Rhizobiales > Rhizobiaceae > BOKV01. The sequence continues at coordinate 10,504 of JBCCEP010000035.1, read as the reverse complement.
GCCCGAACGGGATAATGCAGAAGGTGCACCGATGATCGCAGCCATTTTGGACCTGGATGAACGCCCTGGAACGGCCGTCCATCGTATCGACCATGTGTCCGGCAGTTTCACGGACGCTCATGATGTCGTTTACCCGGACCTTTTCGGTACTGTTCACGCCAAAATCCGGTAGAGCCCGATAGGCAGACGCCTTCAGCTTGTCATGATTGCCAATGACCAGATCCACTTCGGGCATGTCGCCGAATGTTGCCGGCTCTGTCTGGGCGGCGCAGCCACTGACAATGATGCGAGCATCCGGGTTTTGACGGCGGGCCTTGCGGATCGCCTGCCTTGCCTGGCGAACCGCCTCGGCGGTGACGGCACAGGTATTGACCAGGATCGTTCCATCTTCGAGCGAGGCCAGGCCAGCAGCCTTTGCCTGGTCTTTCATGATTTCGGATTCATAGGCATTCAGCCGACAGCCAAATGTCAAAACCTCAATATCGGATCTGGTATTGTGATCGTCGCGAGCCATCACGATGGCTCCATTTCCTGTTGACGCTCGAATTCCCCGGTTTCCGGGTCCAGACTGCCGGTAAACTCAAACTCGACCGGTCCGGTCATCAATACCCGGTTTTGACGGGCCCATTCGATCTGCAAATCGCCACCGGGCAGGGAAATTCGGGCTGCCCTTTGGGTCAAACCCTTTCTAGCCGCAGCGACCAAGGTGGCGCAGGCAGCCGAGCCACAGGCAAGGGTAATGCCGGCACCGCGTTCCCAGACCCGGATTTGCACGTGGTCTTCTGCATGTATCCTGGCCAGCGTAATATTGGCGCGTTCGGGAAAGATCGGATGATTTTCCAGCAGGGGGCCAAATCGTTCGAGATCGTAATTTTCCAGATCGTCTTCGACCCAGAATATTGCATGCGGATTACCCATGTTGACTACACTTGGCGTGTGCAGGATCGGGTCGTCGATCGGGCCGATTTGCAGTTCAATACCCGTTGTGTCGTAGAACTCTTCGGCGAGCGGGATGTCCTGCCAGTCAAATCTGGGTGAGCCCATATCAACGGTGATCGTGTCGTCATCTTCATAGTGACAGGTGAGAATGCCGCCGGCAGTCTTGAATTTGTAATCGCGGCGCCCATCCTGCCTGTGAAGCCAGGCAACCACGCAGCGTGTTCCGTTGCCACAAGCCTGGGCCAGCGAACCATCGGAATTCAGGATGCGGATGTCATTGTCCCAATCCGGCTGCGACGGATCGCGGACCTCCATGATCTGATCAAACGGCACGGCTTCGGGTGCTGCAAGCGCGACGGCTGCGCCAGGCGCAATTTCCTCGGAACGACCGCGCGCATCGGCAACAATGATCTTGTTGCCAATTCCATTCATCTTGATGAAATTCATTTGTTGCGTGGTCATTTTGTCTATGTTCCGGAATTTCAGTGTCTATATGGCGGAATCGGGGATCAATTAAAAGACCTTTACCAGATTGTGGTTTAGAAACCCTGCAAGCATTTACCGGCGTTCTACCAAGTCTGGCGGCGGATTGATGCAATGCAGAATTTCTTGACAATCACCGGCAAAAGCTGTTTATCGGCGCATCTTATCTTGGAAATCGAATTCCGAGCGGCCGACCGGTGCATTAGATGCCGGAGGCAACCATCTGACAGCGCGGTGCGCCCTCAGGTGATTTTTTGCTTTGGCGATTCGGTTTTGAGACCATGAGACACTATCTTGCAGGCAACAGCTTGCAAGCAGAGGACCGGACATTTGTTTGAATCACTTTCTGAACGCCTGGGCAATATATTCGAGGGCCTGACACGCCGTGGTGCGCTGTCGGAGAAAGAAGTTGCTGGCGCGCTTCGCGAAGTACGCCGCGCGCTGATTGAGGCGGATGTCGCACTCGACGTTGTGCGCGATTTCGTTGAGCGGATCCGGGAAAAGTCTGTTGGCGCCGAGGTCGTCAAGTCGGTCACACCGGGACAGATGGTCATCAAGATCGTTCATGACGAGCTGGTTGAGATGCTCGGATCGGGGGCGGAACCCATTGATCTGAACGCCCCGGCGCCGGTCGTGCTGATGATGGTCGGTCTTCAGGGTTCGGGCAAGACGACCACAAGTGCGAAAATCGCAAAGCGGCTGACTGAGCGCAGCAAGAAAAAAATCCTCATGGCCTCGCTCGATACGCGCCGGCCGGCGGCGCAGGAGCAGTTGCGCCAACTCGGTGAGCAGACCGATATCGACACGCTGCCGATCATTGCCGGTCAGTCTCCGGTTCAGATATCGGAACGCGCCTTACAGGCAGCGAAGCTGGGCGGTTATGATCTGGTGATACTCGACACTGCCGGTCGTACCCATATTGATGAGCCGCTTATGGTGGAGATGGCCGATATCAAGGCCAAGGCAAGCCCGCATGAAATTCTGCTTGTTGCCGATGCTCTGACCGGGCAGGACGCGGTCAATCTTGCGCGCAGTTTTGACGAACGCGTCGGGATTACCGGCATCGTGCTGACCCGGGCCGATGGGGATGGCCGTGGTGGTGCAGCGCTGTCCATGCGGGCGGTCACCGGAAAGCCGATCAAGCTGATCGGTACCGGCGAAAAGATGGATGCGCTGGAAGAGTTTCATCCTGCCCGGATTGCCGACCGGATTCTTGGCATGGGAGACATTGTTTCCCTGGTCGAGAAGGCTGCCGAGACGATCGACGCGGAAAAAGCATCTGCGATGGCCAAGCGTATGCAGAAAGGCCAGTTCGATCTGAATGATCTGTCCGATCAGTTGAATCAGATGCAAAATCTCGGCGGCATGGGCGGCATCATGGGCATGTTGCCCGGCATCGGCAAGATGAAGAAACAGATTGCAGAGTCCGGCCTTGACGACAGTATCTTCAAGCGTCAGCAGGCAATTATTTCGTCGATGACGAAGCAGGAACGCAAAACTCCGAAACTTCTCAATGCAAATCGCAAACGCCGTGTCGCGGCCGGCTCGGGAACTTCAGTCCAGGAGATCAACAAGCTGTTGAAAATGCATCTTCAGATGGCCGACATGATGAAGAAAATGGGCAAGAAGGGCGGCCTGATGGGCGCCATGGGCAAGGGCATGATGGGGAAAATGCTTGGCGGAGCCGGCAGCGCCCCAATGGGTCTTCCCGGCGGGATGCCGGGCGGACTTCCAGGCGGTATGGGTGGTGGCGGTATGCCCGATCTCTCTAACATGGATCCCAAGGAACTGGAACGTATGGCCAAACAGATGGGTATGGGCGGCGGCATGCCGAAATTACCCGGATTGGGTAAGAAAAAATGAGTGAGCCCGTGACCCAAGCAGACAGTATTTCGGACACCGACAAGGTTATCAAGGAACTCAAGCGGCATCGTGCCACGATCGACAACCTTGATGCTGCCTTGATTCATATTCTCGCCGAACGGTTTCGTACCACCAAGTCGGTCGGCGTTTTGAAAGCCTCAAGTGATTTGCCGCCTGCAGATCCGACACGAGAAAGGGAGCAAGTGGCAAGGTTGCGCCAGTTGGCGCGCGAAGCCGATCTCGATCCCGATTTTGCGGAGAAACTTCTCAATTTCATAATTCAGGAAGTCATCCGCCATCACGAACAGGCCCGCAATTGAGCGGCCCCCAAATCCAACATTTTCCAGGAGAAATGAAATGGCACTGAAAATACGTCTGGCCCGCGGAGGGTCCAAGAAACGCCCGTTTTACTCGATCGTCATTGCCGACGTTCGTGCACCGCGCGATGGACGCTTCATTGAAAAGGTCGGGACCTACAATCCGATCCTGCCCAAGGATGGCGACCGCGTTACCATGAACAGGGAGCGCATTGAGTATTGGCTTTCCAAAGGCGCAAAACCGACAGACCGGGTCCTTCGCTTCCTTGACGCCGAAGGCGTGATGAAGCGGGAGCCGAGAAACAATCCGAATAAGGCATTGCCCGGCAAGAAGGCGCAGGAACGCCTTGCAGAGGCTGAAGCAAAGGCTGAAGATGCAGCGGCGGCAGAAGCGGACGCTGCAACTGCCGAAAGTGCAGAGGCAGAAGCGCCTGCAGTGGAAGCTGAAGCACCTGCGGCAGAGGCCGAAGCGGCTGCGGCAGAGGCAGAAGCACCTGCTGAGGAAGCTGAAGCACCTGCTGAAGAAGCCGAAGCAAGTGAAGCAGAGGCCCCTGCAGAAGAAGCCGAAAGCGAAGAGGTCAAGGCCTGACGATCCGTTTGCCTCGACCGAAAATAAACTGATTACATGCTTGAAAAACCCGTACTTCTTGCCCGGATTGGTGCGCCGCATGGCGTCAGGGGAGAGGTGCGGGTCAAAAGTTTTACCGACGACCCACTGTCATTTTCCAGCTACGGTCCGCTTCACGCAAAAGACGGTACACCCTTTGTTGTCGTCGATGCCCGTATTGCCAAATCCGTTGTCATCGTTCGGTTTGAAAACATAACCACCCGTGAGGCGGCAGAAGCGCTGAACGGGACGGAACTGTTTGCCGACAGATCGACGCTTCCGCAGGTGGAAGATGAAGACGAGTTTTATGCAGACGACCTTGCAGGTCTTAGTGTGCTGGATCAGGATGGCAATCGGTTTGGTACGGTCCGCGCCCTGCATGATTTCGGGGCGGGAGATATCATTGAAATCGACCTGACCAACGGTGGTCAGGAATTATTCGCCTTTACACGGGAAATATTTCCAAAGGTCGATGTTGGCGCGGGAAACCTCGTCATCGATCCGCCGGGATCGGTAAGCGAACGTGACCGGGATGGGCTGGAAAGATGAGTTTTCGTGCTTCGATCATCACGCTTTATCCGGAAATGTTCCCGGGTCCGCTGGGCTATTCGCTAGCCGGCAAGGCCCTCGAAAAGGAAACCTGGGCCTATGACACGGTCAATCCGCGTGATTTTGGGTCAGGCAAGCATCGTCAGGTTGATGACACGCCTGCAGGTGGTGGTGCAGGTATGGTGATGCGGGCCGATGTCCTGGCGAGCGCAATCGATCATGTGTCGGGCGCGGACGACCGCCGAAAGAGGTTGTTGATGAGCCCGCGCGGGCAGCCGCTTGATCAGACCATGGTCCGCGAACTGGCCCTGGAACCGGGCGTCATTATCGTATGCGGCCGGTTTGAAGGCGTGGATGAACGCGTGATCGAGGCTCGCAATCTCGTTGAGGTATCGGTTGGCGACTATATTCTCTCAGGCGGTGAGCCGGCTGCGATCTGTCTTCTTGATGCCGTGGTCAGGCTATTGCCTGGTGTCATGGGGAATGTGGAATCGGGAGAAAACGAAAGCTTTGAATCGGGATTGCTGGAGCATCCGCATTACACAAGACCCTCCATTTGGGAAGGGCTTTTGATACCGGATGTCCTTACTTCCGGTGATCATGGTGCGGTTGCGCGATGGCGCCGCGAGGAAGCCGAGCGTCTGACACGGAAGATGCGGCCTGAGTTGATGGCTACTCCCGACAAAAAGAAGTAGTCCGCTGGTCGAATCCGGTCGACAAATGATTTGTTTTCGATTATTACGGCGCAACTTTTTCCAAAAACCGGAAGAAGACTGGTGAATTCGCCCCGGAAACATCGTCGTTTCCATCTGTTGTCAGTGGCTGCAGAATAGTCGGACGCTCTGGCCGTCAATCAATCAAAGACACGTGCCCAAGGCCATTTTGGCCCGGTGCGATGCGATAAAAGGTTTGGAACCATGAATATCATTCAGGAGCTTGAGGCCGAGCAGGCTGCAGCTATTGAAGCCAAGCGTAAACTTCCCAATTTCGAAGCCGGTGACACCGTTCGCGTGATGGTGCGCGTAACGGAAGGTAACCGTACCCGCCTGCAAGCCTATGAAGGCGTCTGCATTGCACGGTCCGGCGGTGGCCTCAATGAAAGCTTCACCGTTCGCAAGATTTCCTACGGTGAAGGTGTGGAGCGGGTATTCCCGGTATATTCTCCGTTGGTGGAGGCGGTAGAAGTCGTGCGGCGCGGCAAGGTGCGGCGCGCAAAGCTTTACTATCTGCGTGAACGCCGCGGTAAATCTGCCCGCATATCCGAAAATACCAGCGTACGTGCCAAGAAGCTCAATGACAGCGTTCGCATGGCGGCAGCTGATGAAAAGGCGCGCATTGAAGCTGAAAAGATCGCAGCAGCGGAGGCATTTGCCGCCGAGAAAGCGGCCGAAGATGCAGCAAATGCAGAGGCAGCGGCTGCCGAGACCGCAGAAGCACCAGAAGAAAACAAGCAAGACTGATATTGTCACCGCAGCCAGCAACTACTCTTTCCGGTTGGCAAACATCATGAATGAAGAGATTGAAGCGGCCAGAAATTGGCCGCTTTTTTATTGTGTTCACAAGCATTTGCTTAACAAGAGAAATGACTTGTTTCCGATTTGATTCTTTCTCTGTTAAACAGGCAAAAACGCGGATCAGTTCCCAGGGCTATGGAGGCGGATATATGGGTGCCATAAGAATCGAAACCAGGAGCAAAAATTTCTCCTTGCGAATATTCGTCAGCTTGATCGCGCTTATCGGTATTACTCTTTTCCATCCAAGCTTAGTTCATGTTGCATTCGCCCAGTCTGAGGCTGTCGAATCCAACCCGGTTCAACCTCAGGAAGAGGAAGCTGTTGCGGTGGATGGCGAACTTTCGGAGCAGGAGGCGGAAGCTGAACTGATTGTACCCGAACCGGTTCTTTCGCCATTGCAGCTTGCGATCAAGGCCGAATTGGAACTGCGGAAAGACGCGGCAAAATCAAAGGCACTTCGCGCCAGGCTTGGTGATATTGAAGCGCATTATATCGCAAGCGGCTATGAGCCGATCTGGATTGAAGACGGCAAGCCCTCAAAAAAAGCCGAAGACATGGTCGAGATGATCAATCTTTCCTATGAGGATGGGTTGGAACCAAATGACTATGATGCCGACGAATTGTTCCAGAAACTTGGTGCCAGTGATCACAGTTCACTCGCCGATCTTGAGATTCATCTGGCGACAACGTCGGTCTCCTACTCACAACACATGAATGCTGGTCGGCTTAACCCAAGCGAGGTAAATCGGGAAATCGTGATTTATCCGAGTTCGCTTGGTGCTGATTCAATTCTGGGCAATGTCCGTCGTACCAGTTCGTTGAAGGCATATGTCCGTCTGCTTGCACCGCTTACCCCGCGCTATGAGCGGCTGCGTAATGCGCTGGCAAGCTATCGGCGGATCGAGGCAAACGGAGGCTGGACGACCGTCCCCGAAGGTGAAGTCCTCAAGCCGGGTATGACGGATGAACGCGTTCCGGCATTGCGGGCGAGAATGGTTCAGGCGGGCCTGCTGGAAGGGGCAGTTACCGATTCGCAAGTCTATGATGATGCGCTTGTTGCTGCCGTGACCGAATTTCAGGACCGCGCCGGTATCGAGATGGACGGGGTAGTCGGTCCCGGAACGCTGGAACAATTGAACATTCCTGTTGAGGACCGGATTGCGACCATGGAAGTAAACATGGAACGCAATCGCTGGATGCAGAATGATTTCGGCTCCCACCACATCTTTGCCAATCTCGCTGACCAGGTGGTCAAGGTTGTCCTCAATGAGAAAACCGTCCATGCCGAAATAATTCAGGTCGGATTGCCCTATCACCGTACGCCGGTGTTTACCGATGAACTGGAATATGTGGAGATCAATCCGTTCTGGAATGTACCCTATTCGATTGCGGTGAATGAGTATCTGCCAAAACTGCGGCAGAACCCGGGTGTTCTGGCCGCGCAGAATATTTCGCTGTTGTCGAATGGAAACGCGATCAATGCGCGAAGGGTAAACTGGAACGCCTATGGCAGGGGAAATTTTCCGTTCCGGTTGCGGCAGAATCCGGGCAAGGGGAATGCGCTCGGCCGGATCAAGTTCATGTTCCCCAACAAGTTCAATGTCTACATGCATGACACGCCGTCAAAATCGAAATTCGACAGGGCGCAACGCTATTTCAGCCATGGCTGCCTGAGATTGCGGAATCCACTGAAGATGGCGGAAGTCCTGCTTGGCGAACAGGGTTGGGACCGGGAGAAGATCGATGCGACGGTTGCGAGCGGAAAGCGAACCGTCGTCAAACTTGAAGAGAAAATACCGGTTCACATCGTCTATCTTACCAGCTGGGTCAACAAGGATGGCTCGGTGCATTTTCGAAAAGATGTCTATGGGCGCGACAATATCGTCGCCGATGCGCTTGCAAAGGTGAGAGGGCGCTAATATTTATAACAAGGGCGCCGTGGATAACAAAAGCCAATGGCGCGCTTATTGACGCTATCGGTTTCTTGACCGGTTTGGCGTCATTGTGCATATCAGGCACAATAATCCGAAAAAATGGAAATGTACCATGGCACGAACGCTGTATGACAAGATATGGGATGATCATATTGTAAGCGAGCATGAGGATGGAACCGGCATCCTCTACATCGATCGTCATCTTGTTCACGAGGTAACCAGCCCGCAGGCTTTTGAAGGCTTGCGCATCGCAGGACGCAATGTACGCGCGCCGGAAAGAACACTGGCGGTTGTCGATCACAATGTACCGACTACAGACCGCAGCGCAGGTATAGCGAATGAAGAAAGCCGGATACAGGTCGAGGCACTGGCGAAGAATGCCGAAGACTTCGGCATTGAATATTATTCGGAAACCGACCGGCGCCAGGGAATTGTTCACATCATCGGTCCCGAGCAGGGATTTACACTGCCGGGCATGACAATTGTCTGTGGCGACAGCCATACGTCGACCCATGGCGCGTTCGGGGCGCTTGCCCATGGTATAGGCACTTCCGAGGTGGAGCATGTGCTTGCAACACAGACATTGTTGCAGAAGAAGGCAAAAAACATGCTGGTGCAGGTCGACGGGCAGTTACCGGCAGGCGTGACCGCCAAGGACATCATCCTTGCGATCATTGGCGAAATCGGCACTGCGGGCGGTACCGGTCATGTAATCGAGTTTGCCGGAGAAGCCATTCGTTCCCTTTCGATGGAAGGCCGCATGACGGTCTGTAACATGACGATTGAGGGTGGTGCGCGGGCGGGTCTGATCGCGCCGGACGAAACGACGTTTGCCTATGTCAAAGACCGTCCGAAAGCACCGCAGGGCAAGGCTTTCGAGATGGCCATGGAACATTGGAAGACGCTTTACAGTGACGAAGGCGCGCATTTCGACAGGGTGGTGAAGCTTGATGCCGCCAACCTTCCGCCAATCGTTTCCTGGGGATCGTCGCCGGAAGATGTCGTGTCGGTCACGGGTTCGGTTCCCGATCCTGCGTTGATCGAAGATGAAAACAAACGTGCATCGAAGCAGCGCGCGCTTGCCTATATGGGATTGGCGCCCGGCACCAAGATTACCGACATCAAGCTGGATCGCGTCTTTATCGGTTCTTGCACAAATGGACGAATCGAAGATCTTCGGGCAGTGGGTGAGGTTGTCCGGGACAAGAAGGTTGCCGAGCACGTCAATGCAATGATCGTACCGGGGTCAGGACTGGTGAAGGAGCAGGCAGAAGCCGAAGGCCTGGACAAAGTATTTGTCGAGGCCGGATTTGACTGGCGTGAGCCGGGCTGCTCCATGTGTCTGGCGATGAATGAAGACCGGTTAAGTCCTGAAGAACGCTGCGCTTCGACTTCAAACCGGAATTTTGAAGGTCGGCAAGGCTTCAAGGGCCGCACTCATCTGGTTTCACCTGCGATGGCAGGCGCAGCAGCGATTGCCGGTCATTTCGTCGATATTCGCGATTGGAAGTAATCTCTGGAACCGGTATTTGACCTCAATCAGGGACTTCCCAATGAAGCATTGAGGATTGCGATCCAGACCGAAATCGTTGCAACCGACAGAATTGTTGCGATCAGCATGGTGGATGCGGCCAGTGCGACAGCGCGATTGTAGATGACCGCAAAAATGTAGACATTCATGCCCGGCGGCATGGCTGCAAGAATAACGGCAGCGCGTACATAAACCGGATCAAGACCGAAAACCCAATGCGCCAGCACAAAGGCTATTGCCGGATGGACGATTAGCTGGAGCGCCGAGACGGTCAGACTTTCAGACAAGTCATTAAGCAGGCCATAGCGGGTCAATGCGGCACCCGTGCCCACAAGTGCGGCGGGGATGGCAGCTGCGGCAAACATGTCGACCGCCGCCATCACGGGTTCAGGCACGGTAAACCCGGAAAAATTGACCATTATGCCGGCCACGATCCCGATCATCAGCGTATTGGTGATGATCGATCGGCCTGCGGAGATCAGGGTTTCGCCAAGCGGCCTGCCGTCGCGTCTCGACATTTCCATGGTGATCATCCCGACGACATATAGAAGCGGAGCATGCATTGAGATAATTCCGAATGCCGGGGTAAGCGTCGCTTCGCCATAGGCACGGTCGATGATGGGCAGGCCCAGCATGACGGTGTTGGAGAACATCGCCATGAAACCGACAGCGACGGCTTCCCCCGGGCGCCGTTTCCAGACCGTTCTTGAAATGATGATCCCGAGGATGAAGCTGGAAAATGTGCCAAAGAAAAAAGCGATGATCAT
>JBCCEP010000034.1:0-17762 GCA_039030215.1 Pseudomonadota bacterium | reverse complement strand
GCCGCCTCAACAAGTTTGCCCTCCGAACATGCTATGTCTCCTGCTGTCAACGAGAACCTGGTCTTAAGGTCATTCGTTCCGAGCATAATGACAAGCATGTCGATCGGTCGGTGGCTTTCAAGGACCATTGGCAAAGCCGAGAGGCCATTCTTGTGGCGGCCTTCAATCGGATCATCATGGACTGTTGTGCGTCCTGGCAATCCCTCTTCAACTACTCGCCAACCGCTGCCAAGGAGATTTGCGGCAACGCCTGTCCAACGCCGTTCATATTCAAGACGGCGCTTGTCATCATCCCTTCGCATCGGCGGAGTGCCATGTGTATTGGAGTCACCAAAGCAAACCAACGTCTTCAATACCGAATACCTCATCCACCATTGATTGGGATTTCTCTGCCAGGATCAAAACGCTAACACTGCCCACCCGGCCTGTCCATCAACTTGCTTGCGCAAAATAGCCTGAGCTTCCATGATGCCTGTCCGAACAGATCATGGCGGAGTTCACGAATGCAAAAACGAGAATGGCAACGAATTGACAATGGTGGTGTAGCATTCACCGAATTGGGTTTTGGAACAGCGCCATTTGGAAATCTCTATAAGGCCGTTGAAGACGAAGATACGATGGAAATCCTCAATAGTGCCTGGGAGACCGGATGCCGCTATTTTGATACCGCCCCTCTTTACGGTCTGGGCCTGGCAGAGACCCGTCTGAACCCATTCCTCAGAGGCAAGAAGCGTGAAGACTACGTCCTGTCGACCAAGGTCGGTCGACTGTTGCAGGTGTGCCCTCCGGAAGAGCAGACAGGAATTGGAAAATTCTTCGACGTACCCAGCCGGCGCGAAATCTATGATTTCACCTATGATGGTGTCATGCGATCGCTCGAATGTTCGTTTGAAAGATTGGGTGTGGACAGCATCGATATCCTTTTTGCGCATGATCTCGATCTTGCGAACCACAGAACCCAAGAGGTCTTGGATGGATATATCGATCAGTTGATGAGTTCCGGCTACTATGCCTTGCTGTCACTCCGTGACCAGGGCGTGATCAAGGCATTTGGCGCAGGCATCAATGAGTGGCAATCGGCGCAGGCAATGGCTGAGCGCGGTGATTTCGACCTGTTTCTGCTCGCTGGGCGTTATACTCTGTTGGAGCAGGAATCCCTCGATTCCTTTCTGCCGCTTTGCGAACAGAGAGGAATCGGTATCGTCATTGGCGGACCATATAATTCCGGAATTCTCGCCAGCGGGCCAAAGCCGGGAGCCTATTACAACTACGAACCGGCACCGCCTGAAATTCTCGACAAGGTCGCCAAGATTGAGACCGTTTGCCAAAATCACGGAGTAGCACTGATCGAGGCAGCCTTACGCTTCCCGCTGCTCCATCCAACGGTTGTGTCGGTCATACCCGGTGGCCAGAGTGTTTCTGAAGTCGAAAGCACGCTTGCAAGTCATGTTGCAGAAATATCGGACGACCTCTGGTCCGAGCTGAAATTTGACGGGTTAATGCGAGAAGATGCCCCCACGCCGTGATGGCGCAACCTTAATCAGCTGCGCCACAAAGAAATGCTCTTCAATTTAAACGTTAGCAGAAATTCTGGGAAACCCGCCTAGACGATGGTTCCCTCGGTCGCCTCGACGATTTCCTCCCGGCTCACACCATCTGCCGTCTCGACGATATGCAGACCTTTGTGAGTCACGTCCAGCACGCCCAGATTGGTGATGATCCGGTCAACCACACCTTGTCCCGTTAGCGGCAAGGTGCACTCCTTCAACAGCTTGCTTTCACCATGCTTGTTGGTGTGATCCATGACCACAACAACCCTGCCGACACCGGCCACAAGGTCCATCGCACCACCCATCCCCTTGACCAGCTTTCCGGGGATCATCCAGTTTGCAAGATCACCCTTTTCGCTGACTTCCATCGCACCAAGAATTGCCATTGCAATCTTGCCGCCGCGAATCATCCCGAAGGATTGCGAACTGTCGAAATAGGCCGTACGCGGCAACTCTGTTATCGTCTGCTTGCCGGCATTGATCAGGTCGGCATCCACCTCGTCATCGGTCGGAAAGGGACCCATTCCGAGCATGCCGTTTTCTGATTGCAGTGTGACATCCACACCTTCGGGAATATAGTTTGAAACCAATGTCGGTATGCCAATTCCAAGATTGACATACATGCCGTCTTCGAGTTCTGCTGCGGCCCGTTCGGCCATCTGATCACGATTCCATGCCATGATAATTTTCCTCAAGCCGCGCGCGTTGTGCGCTGTTCAATCCGTTTTTCGTGCTCACCTTGAATGAGCCGATGCACATAAATGCCGGGCAGATGAATATTGTCCGGGTCCAGGCTTCCGACCGGCACGATTTCTTCGACTTCCGCGACACAAACCCTTCCACACATGGCAGCCGGCGGATTGAAGTTGCGCGCTGTTTTGCGGAAGATCATGTTTCCGGTTTCATCCGCCTTCCAGGCTTTGACAATACTTAGATCAGCAAATATTCCCTTTTCGAGAATATAGGTTTCACCTTCAAAATCCTTGTGTTCCTTGCCTTCCGCAATCAACGTTCCCACGCCGGTCTTTGTGTAAAATCCAGGGATGCCGCAGCCGCCTGCGCGCATCCGTTCGGCCAGCGTTCCCTGCGGATTGAATTCAAGCTCCAATTCGCCGCTGAGATATTGTCGCATGAATTCGGCATTCTCCCCGACATAGGAGCTGATCATCTTTTTCACCTGGCGGGTTTGCAGAAGAATGCCGATCCCGAAATCATCGACGCCCGCATTATTGCTTGCAAAAGTAAGATCTTTTGCGCCATTTTCCTTGATTGCGTTTAGTAACAATTCGGGAATTCCGCAAAGTCCAAATCCGCCAGCTGCTATGAACATCCCGTCATGCAGCAATCCATCGAGCGCCGTCTCTGCGGTATCGTAGACCTTCTTCATAATTTCTCCTGATCATCGTACTTGGGACTGACAACTTGCATAAATGTACCGTTTGGCCTTGCCGGGTAGCCACCTGTGCAATGCTTGCCTGGCGTGGAATAAAATTTCCGGCCAACAGAGGTGATTTCCCACAATTATGAAAAACATGCCAGCGTTCATTGCAGTAACGGCTGCAAATATTGCGAATTTCATCCATTAATCGCAATGAGCCATACCAAACCGACCGGATGGACAGGCACCAACAACACCAATTCTCGTTTATGTTGATCTCGAGGCCACCAATACGGCCTCGAAATTTGTACAATTATTCAGCTAGATACACCGAACCGGATGTCAAACACTACCGCGATTACTCGCAGCCTCGCCGATATTGTCCGCACCACGTTCCTCAAGGAGGTTGGTAAGCCAATCGGGATCCATTTCTGGAACTGACGAGAGCAACAGGTCGGTATAGGGATGATGCGGCGGTTTGAACATCTCGTCCTTCGGCCCCTGCTCAACCACTTTACCGGCCTGCATCACGACCACTTCGTCAGCAATAGACCGGACAGTCGCCAGATCGTGAGTAATGAACATGTAGGCAAGTCCAAGCTCGGCCTGCAGCCGGTCTAGCAGTCGCAGGATACCTTCGGCCACGAGCTGGTCGAGTGCACTGGTCACCTCGTCACAGATTATGAATGAAGGTTCTGCAGCAAGCGCCCGCGCAATTCCAATCCGTTGCTTTTGCCCGCCAGAGAGTTCTGTCGGATAGCGGTTGTAATATTGCGACGGCTCCAACTCGATCAGATCGAGCAACTCATCCACACGGCTCTTGAGTTCAGTTCCAGTCAAGCCACTGTAAAACTGTGCCGGACGGCCAATAATCTCGCTGATCTTCACCTTCGGGTTCAGCGCAGTATCTGCCATCTGGTAGATCATTTGCGCTTGGCGAAGCTGATCCTTCGATCGGTCCTTGTAACTCGCCGGAAGTGTCTCCCCGGCAAACAGGATATCGCCCTTTGTCGGTGGAAGCAGACCAGTGATACAGCGCGCGGTGGTTGACTTGCCGGAACCGGATTCACCGACGACCGCGACCGTCATTCCCGGATAGATATCGAAACTGACATCCTCGAGAACCTTGGTTGGACCATAGGCTGCGTCAATATCTTGCACGGATACAACAGGTACGGCATCTTTGCCCTTGGGACGCGATTTCTGTTTCCGCTTGAAACTACGAACAGCCCAAAGGCTCTTGGTGTAATCGTCCTCCGGTGCCTTCAACATGCGTTCGGTAGAGGCTTCTTCAACTTCATCGCCCTTCAGCAGCACCTTGATCGTATCTGCCATCTGGGCAACAACCGCCAGATCATGGGTGATGTAGATCGCCGCCGTATTGAACTGGTCGACAATGTCACGTATCGCCGCCAAAACCTCGATCTGGGTCGTCACATCAAGTGCGGTGGTTGGCTCGTCAAAAATTATCAGGTCCGGACGGCACGCCATCGCCATCGCTGTCATCGCACGTTGCAACTGGCCACCGGACACCTGGTGCGGATAACGAAATCCGATCTCCGTCGGATTGGGCAACCGCAGGCGCTCATAAAGCTGCATCGCATCTTCTTGCGCCTCCAGCCGGCTCTGCAGCCGGTAATGCAAAGGTGCCTCGGTATGTTGGTCAATAATGCGATGCGCCGGATTGAATGACGCAGCCGCGGATTGTGCAACATAAGCGATCCGCGAACCGCGTAGTGCCCGTAGATCCGACTCCGATGTGGTGGTCAGTTCCAGCCCATCAAAGTCCACCGTTCCACCAGAAATCCTGCAGCCATCCCGTGCAAAGCCCATGGCCGCAAGGCCGATTGTGGACTTACCGGCACCCGACTCACCAATGAGGCCGAGCACTTCCCCACGATGCAAGGTCAGATCGACACCATGGACGATCTCGACCCAACTTTCGTCAGAATAACCCTCGATCCTCAGTCCCCTGATTTCGAGCAATACGTCCTTTTCATTCTTCATCAGATTACTCCTTGAGGCCCGAGGACCGATGCAGCATCCAGTCCACCACGAAGTTTACCGCAACGGTAAGAAGCGCGATAGCAGCCGCTGGAATAAGCGGGGTAATGTCGCCAAAGGAAATCAAGGTTGCATTTTCACGCACCATCGATCCCCAATCCGCAGTCGGTGGCTGAATGCCAAGTCCCAGGAATGACAGACCGGCAATCAGCAGGAACACGAAACAGAATTCAAGACCGAATTCCGCAATCAATGGCGCTGTCGAGTTGGGCAAAATCTCCTTCCGGATCAGATACCACGTACCTTCACCACGGAGCTTGGCGGCTTCGATATAGTCCATCACCACAATATTGCCCGCAACCGCACGCGCTAGCCTGAACACTCTCGGCGAGTAGATCAGCGCAACAATCCCGATGATGACGATGATATTGGTTCCGAAGATACTCAACATCAACAGCGCAAATATGAGCGACGGTACCGACATGATTACGTCGGCAATCCGGCCCATCAACTGGTCAAACCAGCCGCCTTTGGTAGCCGCAAGCAGACCACACAAAGCGCCGATGGTAAAGGCGAGGATTGTTGCACCCAACGCGATGCCGACCGAGTTTCTCGCTCCATAAATAATGCGGCTGAACGTATCCCGACCAAGCTGGTCGGCACCAAGTAACATATTTTCATCCGGCGGCGCAAAGGCGGAGGATATGACCTCGGCCTCGCCAAAAGGCGCAATATACGGAGCAAAGATCCCCGCAATCGCATAGGTGAAGATCACGAACATACCGAACGCCGCCGTCAGCGGGGCGGTACGAAGCTCCTTGGCAACTTCAGTTGGCGCGATAATGATAAGAAATTCACGGAACGCGTATGAAGTACCGGCCGCAAATGCCAACAAACCCGCTCCGACAGAAACGGCCGTCAGCGCCGAAACGCCGCCGACAATACCCATCACAAACGAAACTAGCGTAAGCGAGAACAGCAGCAGGAACACTTCGCGCTTTTTGTAAAATGCCGCGAGGCAGGAAGCACCGATCAGGAGCGCATAATATGTAACAACGAAATAACTCATGATCAGCCCCTCACTTTGGATGCCGCAGACGCGGATTTGTCAGAATCGCGCCGACATCGGCAGCAAGGTTAAGCAGGATGAAGGTTGCTGCAAAAATCAGACAACAGGCCTGCACGATTGGAAAATCGCGTTTCGACACGGCATCGACCAGCAGCTGTCCAATTCCCGGATAGACAAACACCACCTCAACAAGGACGACACCGGTAACCAGATAGGCCAGGTTCAACGCAACAACGTTGATGATCGGTGCCCAGGCGTTTGGTAGCGCATGTTTGACAATCACCGTCCAGGGCGAAGCCCCCTTCAATCGCGCCATTTCAATATAGGGCGAGGCAAGAAGATTGATGATCGCCGCCCTTGTCATTCTCATCATGTGGGCAGTAACGACCAGAACCATGGTTAGTGCCGGCAGGAACGTTCGATGAAGTAACTCGAGAAAGCTCATATCATCTCGAATACTCGCCAGAGCGGGGAAGTAGTTCGTCCGGACCGAGAAATACAGGATCAGGATATAGCCGAGGACGAATTCAGGTGATGATATCGCGGTAAGCGAGAGCACATTTGCAACGCGGTCAGCGATGGTATTGCGCAGCAAGGCAACGATGATGCCGAGAATGATCGAAAGCGGAACTGCAATCACCGCAGCATAGGCTGCCAGGAAGAGTGTGTTTTTGAAACGTGGGATGATGGTTTCGCTAACGCGATCTCCTGAAACCAGGGAAACACCGAAATCTCCCTGGACTGCACCGCCCAACCATTCGAGGTATCTAACTGGCGCGGGCCTGTCCAATCCCATCTTGTCCCGCAAGGCGGCAACGGTTTCTTCAGTTGCGCTTTGCCCAAGAACTGCCTGTGCAATATCTCCAGGCAATAATTCTACCGCGAAAAAAATCAGGATTGATACTACCAGCAGAGTAACAATTCCCAGCCCGAGCCTTCTTAGCACGAGACTTGCAATGTCCCCCATCTAATTCCTCCAAACATGTAGCGTCAGGTTTGCCCGTCCCTGTACGCCTTTGGTTTTTCCAGCATGATCTCGATTACATTGGCCCAATCAAGCATGCTATGATCCACCTGCACATGCGGGTGGAAATCTGCCCCGGTACGAATACACCGGGGCAGAAATCTTGTCTAAAAATCAGGCTGTGGACCACCAGCGGCTGGCTGCGCGTGCACCATCACACTCCCAGCTCGGCGCAAGTTTCTCAGGAACACCGATATTGGCACGATGCGCATAGACGAAGTTGTTGAAGAACGGAATCAATGTTCCGCCGTCATCACGCATCAGGACAGACATTTCGCGATACATTTCCGCACGCTTCGTGTCATCCAGCTCAGCTTTCGCCGCTAGCAGTAGCTCGTTGAATCTTGGGTTCTTCCACCGCGACTCATTCCATGCGGCATCATCCTTGTATGCCAGCGTAAACATCACGTCAGGCGTTGGCCGTGCACCCCAGGACACAAGGCAATATGGCTTCTTCAGCCAGACATCCGAATAGTATCCGTCATTTGGTTCGCGCACGACATCGATTGTGATACCGGCAGCCTTTGCCTGCTCTGAGTAAAGCACTGCCATGTCAACCGCTCCTGCATAGACACTATCCGCGGTGCTCAAGCTTACTTTCAAGCCTTCTGCGCCGGCTTTTTTCAGCAGGGACTTTGCCTGATCAGGATCATATTCACGCTGCTCGATATCATCCGGCCAATAAGGCTGTGCAGGCGACAGATGGAAATCATTGGCCTTGGTGGCAGCACCAAAGGCAATCTTTTCAATGATCTCATCCCGGTTCATTGCCAGCTTCAAGGCATTACGAACATCCACATTGTCGAATGGTGCTGTATCACAGTGCATTGGCAAAGTTATCGCTGCTGCCGACGGAATATTGTCGACGACGATATTCGGATCGCGCTGCAAGAGCGCCATGGTTTTAAGTTCGACCAGGGACACGCTGTCCACATCGCCGGTAACCAGGGCAGTCTGACGGGCATTCGGATCATTCAGGACAAGGATTTCGACCGTATCGAAATATGCACCCTCACCATGCCAACCGTCATGACGGCTCAACTTCCAACTGACACCGAATTCTCCACTGTCAATCTTGTAAGGACCGGCGCCATCGCCGTTTTTCCATTCAATGGTACCGTCATCATTGGCAGGACAAATTGCCATGTGATAGTCGGTCATCAGCCATGGGAAATCCGCATTGCCGCGGCCAAGTGTTACAATAACTGTATAATCACCATCCTTTGTGATGTCAGTGACGTCTGCCAGCAATGACTTTGCTGCCGAGGTTGATGCGTCACCGCGGTGATGATTGAGCGACGCAATAATATCGTCAGCAGTTACTTTTTTGCCGCTATGGAATGACGCTTTGTCTGTAATCTCGAAGGTCCATTGCGAGGCATCATCATTTGCCGACCAACCTGTTGCAAGATCGTTACCCAGTGTTCCATCACCATTGATCATTGTCAGATAACAACGATGGGTATGCGCCAGGAAGATCATCTGGCGTGTCGTGTACGAGCCGGGATCATGCGTGTCGCCGGTGTTGCCGTCATGCAGACCCCAGCGGAAATTTCCGCCCTTCTTGGGTTGTGCTGCAGCGGACTTGGTCCAAAGACCTGTAGCGGTCGTGGCGGTAATACCAGCCGCTATCGAATAGCTCATAAATTCGCGTCGGGAAATCTTGCCCCGCTTGGCGGCTTCAGCCATCCGCTCCAGTAATACATCTTCCTTCTTTATTTTCATTCTAGATTCCTCCTTGAATCATAATATTCCGGCACCCAGTTCGCTGTCTGGTCAGCGCTGGCTTTTCCCCGGTTATCGCGCATTCGCCCTCATGAACGTACCAAATCACGTTAATCTCGTGATATCTACCCCATCTTTGGACTTAATGGGTTTTGGGACGAAATTTGCAGCTGTCAATTCAAATTTTCTTTGGAAATTGCCCAATATTAACGCGCAGGGCTCAGAAACTGGTCAGGAATTTCAGCAAAGCTTACTTATATCAGCTCCGAAACTGACCTTATCCACCGAACGGATTTTCCCGGAACAAATGGACAAAAACTGCAATTATCGTCCAATACTCCCGCATTCTTCGCAAAAAACCGCGAGCAAATGGTTTTTGCGATCTTGATACATTCGAAACAAAAAACAGCCAAAAGGCATTCGGATTGAAACGCATGCTGTTCAATCTGTGTTCACGAAAAAAAGCTCTAGCGCTTTGAAACAAGGCATCGTCAATGGCGTTCGATGTCTGGAAATGTGACACAGATTGGAACTTGCATGAGCATTAATCTCACAACGAATATTGGCAAACTGGATACATCATCTATTCAGCTTTGGAACGACGTCCTCGCGCCGAAATTCATCCGCTTCAAACACATTGCTGTTGATGGACTTGCATCGCACTCTGAAGCGGTTTTTCCCGACTTGCCGATTAAACCGGGGGACCGGGTTCTTGATGTCGGTTGCGGATTTGGAGACACATCAATCAAGCTTGCTGAATTGGTTGGACCTGATGGCGAGGTGGTTGGTGTGGATTGTTGCGATGCATTTCTGATCCATGCCGAAAACGAAGCCGCAGCGTGCGGGATGTCAAACGTCGACTTTGTATGTTGTGACGCCGAAATTGAATTACCCATTTGTGAATTCGATTTTGTATTTGCCCGATTTGGCACAATGTATTTTTCCGATCCGGTCATGGGCCTGCGAAATATGCGCCGCTCTCTAAAACCGGGCGGGAAGATGGTCCAGATTGTTTGGCGTGAGCACAAAGACAATCCCTGGCTATCCATGGCACAGGACATTGTCCTGCGATATCTGCCACAGCCAGGAAAAAATGTTCAGACCTGCGGACCTGGCCCGTTTTCCATGTCAAACCAGGAAGCCGTAACCAGGATGATGCGGTCGGCCGGTTGCACCAACATCAATTTCGAACGAGTCGATGCAGAGGTCGTAATTGGCAACAGTATTGATGATGCCATCGCTTTTCAGCTGGCGCTCGGCCCCGCCGGAGAGATATTTCGCAAGGCAGGCGAAGAAGCTGAACAGAAGCGTGATCTGATCGAAGCGGCATTGGCTACGGCCATTAGCAAACAAAAGATCGGAACCTTCGGAATTATGATGGATAGCTCTTCCTGGGTCATAACCGCGACCAACCCTCACAGCTAATGCAAAAAGAACTGGTCAAGCCGACTGATACAACTGAAACATTTCCGGTGCGATTTCTATGCAAAGCTGAAACACATAACTCCCAGATGAGGTCCATCAGACGAAAACAACATTCCCTTAGGGGGCAAAAATGAGATACCAAGATTTTCAAGCCGCTCCAGCAGCGGCAAATGGACAGAACAATTCACAAGCCGCTCGGACACGCGATTGTACCGTAATGATCATGCAGGCCATGGCGCGGTATTTGCGGACTGAGGATGAAGACTTGCAGGCTTTCGTCACGCCGATGCAACAGCACAGGCAAGCAGCCTGATGAATAGTCTATCGGTCGACAGGCAATTACGCGTTTTCGGGATCATAGACATACCCGATGCCCCGCACCGTCTTGATGATCGCGGGCTTGTCGGGATGTGTCTCGATCTTTCTGCGAAGTCGGGAAATACGAATATCAATACTGCGATCAAACGGATCCCACGAGCGGTCATGGGCCTGTTCAAGGATCTGGTCGCGATTGAGAACCCGGCCTTTGTTCTCGGCAAACAATTTCAGCAGATTGAATTCCATCGCAGTGAGTGGAATCTCGTTCCCATCGGCGCCGACAAGTTTTGCAGCGTCGATATCCAGCACGCATTCGCCGAAATAGGCCGAACCGGGCGCGCGCTTTGTAAGTTGGTCCCCGGTCGGATGTCTACGCAACACAGCCTTGATACGCGCTTCCAACTCTCGCAGATCTACTGGTTTTCCAAGGTAGTCGTCCGCCCCCATCTCAAGTCCGATAATCCGGTCAACCGCATCTCCCGCCGCGGTGAGCATGATTACAGGTGTCGAATTTTCAAGGCGGAGCGTACGAAGCGTGGTGAGGCCATCTTCTGATGGCATGTTGATGTCCAGTATGATCAGGTCTACATCACCCGATGACAGGACTACGCGCAATTGCTCGGCATTTGAAGCGGTTGTCACCGCATATCCGCGCTTTCCGAGATATTCCTGAAGCATCTCACGAACATCGAGCTCATCATCGCAGACCAATATTCGGATATTCTTGGCGTCCATTTACACCATCTCTTTCTTGTTATTTAGCAATCCGTTTACCAGCCCCCTTAGTTCAGCGGGCGAGATCGGTTTTTCGAGAAATTGGCAATTCGCTTCTGCCAGTAGTTTTTGAGATGCAGGACCCATCGCATCCCCCGTGATAAAAGCTATGGAATCCAGCAAATGCGGATATTGTGAGCGTATTGCTTCGAATAGTTTCCGGCCGTCCATCTCGGGCATGTTGAGATCGCTCAAGACGACATTGAACTCATGTTTGCCCAACAATTCCATCGCTGAGGCACCAGAACTCGCATATTCGACCTCACAGCCATCCTTCCGCAAGATATCGGCGATTAAATCAGCCACATCGACTTCGTCATCAACCACCAATACCCGCGCAGCCGAGCCGGTATTACCCGCCCGGTCATCGGTATCTGTATTTGCCGGCGAGGATTTGCGTGCAGGAAGCGAAAGTACGAACCTCGATCCTTCTTCATAATCTGAGTCAAGCCAGATATTGCCGCCATGCGAATGCATGATGCGATGACAAAATGCCAGGCCAATTCCGGTACCTTCGCCAACATCTTTTGTCGTGAAAAACGGCTCAAAGATACGTGGCCGCAGTTTCCTGGGAACACCCGGACCGTTATCGGAAACACTGATTTCAAGCGTATTTCGCTTTTTATCCATTCCCGCTGAAACTTCGATCCAGTCGCCTTCGCCAGCCTTCGCCATCGCCTGCTCGGCATTGATAATCAGATTGATTACAACCTGGGTAATCTGATCGGGGTCGGCCATAATATCCGGCAATTCATCCTCAATCCGAATTCGGATATCAATCAAATTTCCTCCGGCACCAAATCCAGCAACTTCCGCCGCTGTACTGAATAGAGACGCGACATCAAGGCATTCCATTTTTGCCGGACGCTGACGCGCCATCGCCAGGAAGGTCTTCACAATTTTTGCACACCGCTCTGCCGAGTTGCTGATCTTTTCAATCCGCTTGACCATGCCTGGTTCAGTGATCTCCTCACGCAGCATCAATGCATGCCCCACAACCACCGAGAGCGGATTGTTCAACTCATGTGCAACTCCTGCCAGCAATTCACCCAATGCTGACATCTTCTCATTCTGGAAAAGCATTTCCCGTTGACTGCTCAACTCCTCCTGCACTGCAATTTCTTCTGTCAGATCACGGGTATTGGAAACAACGACCTTCTCACCGTTGAAATCAATCATCCTGGCCGAAACGGCTCCCCAGAATTTCCGGCCCTTATAGTCGAAATACTGCATCTTTCTGTTGTCCACCCATCCGGTTCGCGACAACAGTTCGAGATACTCCTTCCGTTCATCGGGATTCACGTAGTAGGCATGTGCATCCTTCACATCGCCAAACAACGCTATGGTCTCGGGGCTACGGAACAGCAATTTTCCTGTTTCCGCATTAGTCATTTGCACCGGCACTGGACAGGCCTCCAGCACCTTTCGGATCATCGCTTCGGTTTCAACCTGTTCGGTAAGATCTGTGATGTGTGAAACAAGCACTTCCTCACCACGATAATCCGCTATCCTGCCCGCCATCTTGGCTGGAAAAACCTCGCCGTTCGAACTGACCAGATTGAGCCGGTAACCGTCAACGCGCCCATCCACAAGCATTTCTGTCACGTAGTCTGCGCGATCGGTCGCCGATACGTAATGGTCTGTAGCAATCTTGTGTTGCCCAAAAAGTTCTTGGGCGGCTGGGGACCGATAAAGTACCTGTCCATCACCAATACGAGCCATGACAACGACGGCCGAACAGGTTTCAAGAACCTTGCGTACAAGAAGATCGCTTTCGCGCTCTGTGGCCTCTGCCTGTTTGGTCGCCGTCACATCCGTTCTTGTAACAACAAAACCGCCGAGTTTCGTGGGATTGACCGATATCGAATAGGTCTTTCCGTCAGTCTGGGTGAGTTCATAATCCTGAACATACTGCCGGCCGGCAGCGAGACGTTCCCTGGTCCATTCTTCTTCTCGCCCGATAGCATCAGCATAAACGCCGCGTTTTGCCAGCGTGCGCACCAGGATTTCCCAACGCAAACCTGGTGCAATAATGTCCTCAACCGCCTTGTTGCCTTCACGATACTTGTCGTTGAACAAGACCAGTTTGCTTTCCTCGTCATAAAGGGCAAAGCCTTCTGATAGAGACTCGATTGCATCACCCAGCATTTCGCGAGCGCGCTGGTTTTGATCCTCAATCTGTTTGCGCCCTGTGATATCGTGGACTGCGCTTATCACCAGCGGTTTGCCGTTAAGTTCGGCTAACGTCGAATTCCCGATGCTCCATATCTCTTCGCCTTCTCGCGATTCAGAACGGATAACCTGATTGTCCAACCGACGCGTCGTTTCGAGTTCACCGATTAGGTGCTGACTGTTCTCGCGGCTGATTACAAAACTGGCCAGGCCCCCAGAATCCTTGTCACCGGACACGGTTTCCTGCAACTCGGCTGCCGCTTGATTGGCATAGACAATATGCCCTTCAAGGTCGTTTACCCAGATGGGTACCGGCGTATGCTCGACGACAAACTGGCAGATATCCTGCCTTCTATCTATCCCGGGCAAGCAAACGCTCAGATAGACCATCCCACCCTCGGGATGGGGATAGCTTGTCAGCATACGCTTGCCGCCATCCTTCATCACGACTTCTATTGGAGCCGAAGCTGGGTCTGACCATTGCGCCATGATGTTTTCGAAGGCCAACTTACCGCAGACTGCAACGTCAGCGAGGAATTTATCCAGAATTTCTGATCCTTTGACCGGTTTTTCGCCCGATCCGGCGGCATTTGAGAATTCTCCGCCCGCTTCTTGCACAAGACCAGCGGCATCGATCCATATCATCGACGTCGTTTGCGCAGTATCGGCAATCGTTTCGGACAAAAGTGCGTTGGGCATCGATCACTCTTTTCCCCTGATAGTTTCAATCAGGTTTCAAGCTATGGTCTAATTGTTTCAATTGTATCAGTCGGCATTGATACAAACGTTATCCAGGATTAACTCAATGATTTTTTTGAATTTTCTGTGAAAATAGCCAATCCTCTGTTACAGATCACCAAATGCTAGTCGAAACCTGAAACTACGGCAAACAGACCACAACATGTTTTTCTGCCTCTCTTGCGTACTGCCCTTCACAAAACATATGCTCAAGATTCAATACAGCTAGCGTGATTCAAGGAGAGGTCTCGCAAATGTCGGATCAGTCCCTGTTTGACAAATATGGCGGCTTTTCAAACATTAGCAAAGTCGTCATGACTTTTTATGACGCAGTCCTCGACAGCGACGAGATCGGTCCGTTTTTTGACGACATCGACATGAGCAAAATGGTTGATCACCAGACAAAGTTTATCGCATCTCTTCTCGGTGGCCCCGCCGCATATTCGGATAATCAACTTAGAACGATGCATGCACGACTGGATATCACCCACGACCACTTCGACGAACTGCTGGTAATTCTGCGTGGGGCATTGGTAAAGCATGATGTCGACGAAAACGACATTTTGGCCGTTGTCGCCGAATATGAGCGGCGGCGGACAGTAATAGTGGGATAATCTATGTCGATAGAGGCCATCAATGAACAACTACTGCGTGCCATCGGTGTTGGCGTTGCCCTGCTCGATCGTGACACGCTGAAGTTTCAGTTCTCAAACGATACGTTTGAAGAATGGTTTGGAAAACCGGAAGACGACAGCACGTTGAAGGATCTTTTTCCGGATTTGGACATTGAAATCCTCTCTACGGAGCTTACCCAAAACAGCAGATATACGGCAGAGACCAGCTTTAAGAAAAAGCGCCGCACTATGGTGATTGCCGTGGACTTCACTGCAGCTGTCGAGGGCGAGAAGAAGATTGCCGTCCTGGTTTGTCAGAACATCACCCGGATCCGCGAACTGGAGTCCATGATTGAATCCTATTCGACGATGGTCGAGCGCAATACACGCGACATCAAACGCGAAAAGGAACAGGTGGAAAAACTACTGCTGAACATAATGCCGCGTTCGGTCTATGAGGAATACAAGACTTTCGGCGTTGTCACTCCGCAACTATACGATCCCGTTTCGGTCTTGACGCTTGATTTTGTTGGATTTTCCGACAAAGTCACAACCATCGAACCGGGTGTCACGGTTTCGGAATTGAACGATATCTACAGCGCCTTCGACCGCATTGGCGAACAGTTCGGTTGTGAACGGATCAAGACAACAGGTGATGAGTACATCATGGTTGCCGGCTTGCCAGATCCGACACCTGAGCATGCAAACTCAGTCGCAAATGCCGCCATTCGGTTCATCAGATATCTGGAGCGGCGAAATGCAAGCCATCCGATTAGATGGGAGGGTCGAATAGGGCTGTCGACCGGAGCCGTAATTGGCTCGGTGGTTGGTATCCAGAAATATGTCTATGACATCTTCGGTCCGGCGGTAAATTTGGCCAACCGCTTGCGCGAGTTTTCTGATCCAATGCAGATATCTGTACAGGACGAGATGGCCAACGCGCTAAAGGAGAATTTTCACGTTGAAAGCCTCGGTAGTCAGGATTTGAGAGGCCTGGGCAGCCAGCCGGTATGGCGTTTGTCCGACAACCGGGACAGCATGGCAGAAGCTAAATAGGTCCGGTTGCAACGCTTGATTATCGGACACCAAATTACCTTATACGTCCGGACTGTCGCAGAAACACAATTGATATGCCCGTCTTGACGATCCGGTCAGGATGAATTCACATGGCTGGAAACACCAGGGGAGGACAAGCAGATGACAGATGAGACCTGTTGCGGACCCGGCTATGCCAGTCCTGCCGAAGCAATAAAGGCACCTCGGGAAAAACTGCTTTATTCTATCGCCATTTATACCGGAACCGGTATCCAGAAACCGGACTATCTCGTCACGATTGATGCTGATCCAGAAAGTGAAACCTACAGCAAGGTAATTCACCGTCTCGAAATGCCGGGCATCGGGGATGAGTTGCACCACATGGGTTGGAATGCTTGCTCAAGTTGCCATGACGATAGCTCGATGGCGCGCAAATACCTTCTGGTCCCCGGCGTTCGCTCCACCAACATCCATATCGTCGATACCGCAACAGACCCGCGGGCACCGCGGCTTCACAAGATAATCGACGGTGCAGAAATCAAGACCAGAACCAACCTGTCGGCACCCCATACGGTCCACTGTCTGGGATCGGAAATTATCATCTCCATGCTGGGAGATGCCAAGGGAGAAGCACCGGGCGGATATCTGCACCTGAATAAGGATTTCGAGATCATCGGCCGTTGGGAAAATTCAATGGGCGATATCCCGTTTGGCTACGATTTCTGGTACCAGCCAAGGCACAATGTCATGGCAAGCTCCGAATGGGCAGCGCCAAATACATTCATGCCGGGGTTTGACCTGGAGGAAGTAGGTCATTTGAAATATGGCCGCCGGATCCATCTTTGGGATTTCGAAAAGAAAGAACCAAACCAGACTTTCTATCTGGGAGAGGACGGCCTCATTCCCCTCGAGGTACGGTTTCATCACGACCCCGACAGTACCCATGGTTTCTGCGGCGCAGCCTTGTCCGCGAACATTATTCACTGGTGGAAAGATACCGACGGTGAGTGGAAATGGGAGAAGATCATCGATGTCGAAAACGAACCCCATCCCGAATGGCCGATACCGGTGCCAGGCGTAATCTCAGTCATCCTGATCTCCATGGATGACCGGTTCCTGTATTTCTGCAACTGGCTACACGGCGATATTCGCCAGTATGACATTTCCGATCCGCACAACCCTGTCTTGACTGGGCAGGTCTGGATGGGTGGCCTTCTCGGACGCGCACCCAAGGTAAATGGAGTTGATGTCACCGGTGGCCCGCAGATGATCCAGCTTTCTTTGGATGGCAAACGGCTTTATGTGACGACAAGCCTGTTCAGCACCTGGGACAACCAGTTTTACCCCGAGATCCGTACCAATGGCGGGTGCATGCTGATGATCAATTGCGACACCAATAATGGTGGAATGGAAATCGATCCGGATTTCCTTGTCGATTTCGGAAAGGAGCCCAATGGCCCGAGCCGCTGCCATGAAACACGCTATCCAGGCGGCGATTGCACAAGCGATATCTGGTTATGATGCGGACCGTTACCATCGCTAACCGAAATGATGCGGTCTACAGGGTAGATCATAACAAGCCACTTCTCGACAGCCTTCGAGACCAGGGGGTCGACCTTCCCTATGGCTGCAAATATGGCGGTTGCATCACCTGCGCAGCAAAGCTGGTTACGGGAAAAGTCGATCAGCGCCGCCAGGTCGCGCTGAACAACCGCCAGATCAATGACGGTTACATTATACTTTGCGTGGCCCGACCGACATCAGACATTACCATCGAAATCGGTGTCGAAAGCCATGACAAGCTCTATCGCAATCCGTTTCTTGATCCCCTGCAGCCGCACGAGCTCAAGGCCGATATTGCCAAACCGAAGGAGGCGTAGATGGACCATACGCAACCCTATCCCGAAGCCTATCTCCAGGACATTTTGAAATCCGT
>JBCCEP010000033.1:0-17769 GCA_039030215.1 Pseudomonadota bacterium | reverse complement strand
GCCTGGCCCAGTGGCTGGATCATTTCCGGCGCAATTCCAATTTCATTGATCAGCTGGTTGAGACCGTACTGAGGATGGGTGGAAAGCGTCGCCTCCAGATTTCTGTCAGTCACCGATGATGTCGAACGGTTCATTTCAACTAGAAGGCTGGAAATGGCCGATTTATCCACCCCTGGCAACACGACAGCGCCATTTTCGAGCTTGGAGATCGCCGTGATCAGGCGGGCAGTTGCGGGGACCGATCCGGTCGAGCCGGCAGCGATAACCGGCCCCTTCGAGCCGTATTCCAGATATTGCCTTGTAATCCTGTCGAGCTGCATGCGACGGCGTTGGGCAGGATCACATAGCGTCATTTCCTGCAACATGGATGGCCAATAATCACTAACGATATTCAGGAATTGAAGTGTAAGGTTCCACCAGTTTGCCCAGGCCGCAGGTCTGCCATCTTCGTCAGTGTCGATGCTTGCCAGTTTCGAAAGCGACGACCACCCAATCTCATCAGTTTCCATCTGATCAAGCAGGTTTGTCAGATCGCCAGCCATACGTATCGCTTCAGCGGTTGATGACGGGATCATGATATCATCCGCACCCAGAAGCCGGCGATTGTCGGGGGATATTGAACGCGCCCATTGCTGGATCAGGAGTGACAAGTACTTCTTGCGCGCATTGACGGATATCGCATTGGGAAGCTTTGGCTCAAAAAGATTAGCCGGATTAATTTCATTTGTCGGCTCGTGATCGGAGCCGTCGCCAAAGGTCAGTATGTTTGGCAACAGGGCAGCGTCCTTTCCAAGAACGGCCAGGATTTCGTCGCCAAGCGCCCTGGCTGCCCGGCGCGTCGGTAGATAGATGGTCGCTTGCGGCAGTAGGAATGGATCACTTGATGGATTGAACCCATCAATCAACTGGCCATCAATCAGCGAACTGGCGAGCGTTTTGAGGAACGGTGTTCCCGACGCGATCGAGTACACGCGTTTTGATGAGAGCCTGCTTTGATCGTTCGCTAACCCGTCGGTAGAATGCTTGGCCACACAGTCTCTCCAGAAGCGGCAGCCTTAGATTACTTGCCGGATACGATATCAGGCTGCGCTATGTGCGATTGCTTCTTCGGCTTCACGGATCGAATCAGGTGTGCCGACATGCAACCACAATCCGTCAAGCCGTACCCCGAACATCCGCTCCTGTTCAAGCGCAACATCGAACTGGCGGTTCAGCGAAAATACCGGACAGGGCAGGTCATCAAATATGCGGGGGTGCAGAATGGCAGCGCCGGCATAGACGAAAGGACCCATTTCACGTTCATCACGGCGCTTCAGCAAACCGTCGGCATCCATGGTAAAGTCACCCATTCCCGTATAACCAATGGCTTCCGCGATTCCGCAAACCAGTAACAGGATGTCCATTTTCGAACCATCCCACTGTTCGGCCAGCCGAAGCAGATTTGGCCGGAAGCCTTCGATCCAGAACGAATCAGCATTAAGGACAAAAAATGGTTCGTTTCCGAAATGATCGAGTGCCTTGGCAATTCCTCCGCCCGAATCGAGCAATGAATCCCGCTCGTCAGAGATCAAGATTTCTGGTGACTCACAGGCTGCCAAATGATCTTCAATCTGTTCGGCTAGGTAGTGGACATTGACAACCGCAGTTTCCACGCCAATGTTTTCCAACGCCGACAAGCCATAATCGATCAAAGGTTTACCCGAAATCCGAACCATTGGTTTTGGCAGGGTTTCGGTGACCGGCATCATTCGCTTTCCAAGCCCGGCCGCCAGCAACATTGCCCGCTTTGGTATAAGTGTTTCCCCGTGGGGAGATGATTTCTCAAGTTTCGTCATGGTGTTCAATTGTCTTTGTTCTAATAACCTTTGCCTAAACTGGGCAATTATCCTCCGAAAGGATTTAATTTGCCGTATAAATAAATGCGGTTTGTGACGTTATCATTGCAGCGATCATTCAGGCAGGTTTTGCCGCCCAACCATCGAATCAAGCCAATCACGATAGCCGGCAAGTTCAGGGTGAACGAGATTTCGGTAAAGATAATTACGAATGCGGGGTATATGTTTGAGGTAATCGGGCTTGCCATCACGCCTGTTCAACCGGACGAATATACCCAAAATTTTGGTCGCGCGATGCGCACCCAAAATTGCATAGTCCCGTTGGAATTGTGTTACATCGAACTCGGGATCATCCGAACGCATCTCCAGATAAACATTTTGGATGCGCGCCTCCAATGTGGGAGAAACATTGGTGCGGGCATCCTGGGCTAGCGAGGCCAGATCATAGGCTTGCGGCCCGATCACAGCGTCTTGAAAATCGATCAGTCCGATATTGCGGGGAAAGGGCTCCGCCTCCCGCCAGATGATGTTTGGCGAGTGATAATCGCGAAGTACGAGCGTGCGGGTTGAATCTTCCAGTAGCGAAATCAATCCATCCCAGATTTGGTGGAACGCTTCTGCTTGATCTGCACTTGGCGGTGATTCTGAAAATTCGGGAATGTACCAATCGACAAACAGGCTGGCTTCAATCCCAAGTGCCCGGCGGTCATATCGGTTGAAACGATATTCCGTCAGATTGCCGCTTTCATCAGAAACGGAGATTGACTCAGGCCATTGCCGCTTGTGCATGACGGCAATCAACCGTGAGGCCTCCAGATAGCGGGACGCGATTGCCTCTCCTTCATCGGTAACGATCTTTTCTTGCCCCAGATGTTCAATCAGCAAGAGTCCGTCATCATTGCGTCGCGCGTGGATTTTCGGAGCGGCAAACCCGGCATCTTGAAGTGTTTCGGACACGCCGATAAATGGGACAACATTTTCGGCAAGATAGGCAATCTGGCTATAGGGCAGACCATTGTGAACCGGAGGACCATCGGTTTGTTTCGGCGCATCCATTAGGATCCGGCGTTCCCGGTTTTGCGAAACAATTTCATATCGCCGTGTCGATGCGTCGCCGGTAAGAAAGGATCGCTGGATATCCCGGGACCATTCCTCTTCGATAAATTTGCGGATTGCCAGGCTGCGTTTTATTCTGTTCAACAACCTTTCGGTACCGGTTTGCTGCTTTCGAACGTCTTCAATCTCATGTGCGGCAATGACAGCTTTCCTGGAACTACCGCCACGAATATCCAGGGAAATCCATACCGCACTTTCAGGCAACAATCCGGTCGCCCGATCAGGCCATTCAATGATGACCACACCGTTTTCGAAGGACTCATCCAGACCAAGTTCCCGAACTTCATCCAGATCGCCGACCCGGTAGAAATCGAAATGTGATACCGCAGGTACGCTGTCATAAGTCTGGCAAAGCGTATAAGTCGGGCTGGGAACCTCTAGCTCGCTATCTCTAGCCAGCTTGCGGATGATCGCCCGGGCCAGCGTTGTTTTGCCCGTTCCCAATTCGCCCTGGAGACACAATACATCGCCCGGCCTTAAGATCATGGCGATGTCTTCACCTAACTGTTCCGTTGCTGCTTCATCATCCAGAATTACCTGGAATTCATCGCGTTCAACTTTTTCGCTGTCAGGTGTCACGTTCAGGCAGCCTGTTTGGCCTTTCCAGACGAAATCGGGAACCGGCAAATGAAACGCGCGCCCCGTTGTTCTTCCGAATCGAACCGGACGGAACCACCATGCAGTTCGACAAAGCTCTTGACGATGGAAAGACCCAGACCGGTACCCTTCCGTCTTCCGCCGATATTGCGGCCTTCAAAGCGGTCGAAAATTGTATCGCGAATTTCTTCGGGAATGCCGGGTCCCTGGTCGGATACCGAAATCTCCAGCCAGTCCGGACCACTTTCTGTTCGAATCTGTACCGTGCCACCATCGGGCGAGAAACTTACCGCATTGCTGAGAAGGTTATGGATAATCTGGCTCAGCCGGTGTTCATCTGCTTCGAATTCCGCAGCACCGCCTTCTATCTCCGTTTCAAGCAATATGCCCCTTTCTTCGAACTGAGCTGCCAGCTCTTTATGACATCCGTCAATAACAGGTTTCAGCTTGACGACTGCGCGATCAAGCGTCATCGCCCCTGCATCAATGGTCGCCAGATCCAGGATGTCGTCGATGATTGCCTTGAGAATGTCCGCCGAGGAAGTGACGTGATCAACATATTCTTCTTGCTTCTGATTAAGTTCGCCGATCTGATTGTCAGCCAGGAGTTCAGAAAACCCGGAGATTGATGTCAACGGAGCACGCAATTCATAGGATACATGCTGGATGAAACGGTTCTTCAAATGATCAGCCTGTTCCAGTGCTTCGTTGCGCTCCTTCAGCGCGCGCTCCACGTTCACCGAATCCGTTATATCCGCCATTGCAAGCATGGTTTGCCCCTCGGGCAGCCTGATAAGCCTGAAATCGAATATCTCTCCGCCATCGATTTCCAGTCGGCCCGTCATATCGTCACGGGCATCATAAAGACCTGTTATCGCTTCACAGATTTCATCCCATTTCGCGGTATCGGTCAGGCGGGTCGCAGATTGCTGGTTAAGAACGGAGATATGCACGCCCTTGTCCAGCTCCTCCGCCTCCATTGACCAAAATCTAGCAAAGGCCGGATTATAAAGTTTGAGCTTGCCGTCCTGGCCAAACACGGCAATGGCCTCGCTGAGCTTGTCCAGCGTTTCGCCCTGGGTTTTCATCAGGGAATTGTAGTTGCTCTGCAGAGCCAGGTGTTCGGTTACATTCTCAAATACCCAGGTTGCTCCGCCCTGGCTGTGCGGATTGCAAACCACGCGCAGGGTCTCTCCGCTGGGCAGATGCCACCAATCCTCACGGGTATCGACCGCCTGGTAGATTTCGAGTTGGTCTTCACGCCATTTGCGCCAATCCGGAAAATCCGGGAGCTTGTTGGCGGCCCTGAATGCATCAAGAACTTCTGCATTGGTTGGCGTGCTGTTCAGGAATACCGGTTCCAGACCCCAAAGTTTCTGGAAGCTTGAATTGTAAAACTGTAGTCTTTGCCCGGCATCAAACATTGCAATTGCGGTTGCCAGATGATCGAGCGTTTGCGCATGCGTCTCGGTCGTACGCCTCAGAACCGCGTTGATTTCCTCAATCTCATTTCGATCAAGGGCAATTCCGGCACTTCCAGCCGGACTCTTTACTTCTGTTATTTCAAGCATGCGCCGGTCGCCTGCAATTACGGCAGGCAGGGAGCCGCTATAAGTGCCTTCCGTCTCCTGCGTCTTGGCAACCGATCGGCGTTGCATGCTGTCAAGAAGTTCCACACCACGCTCAACCGCTTCGGCACCGTCGTCACAATCGACCGCATTTGCATAGGCCGAATTGGTCCAGAACAACCGCCCGGCAGAATCACGAAACCATACCGGGCTGCTGATTGAATGGAAGAGCGTTTGCAGCGTC
Organism: Pseudomonadota bacterium; assembly: GCA_039030215.1. Taxonomy (GTDB): domain Bacteria; phylum Pseudomonadota; class Alphaproteobacteria; order Rhizobiales; family Rhizobiaceae; genus BOKV01. The sequence goes on along the minus strand of JBCCEP010000033.1, from coordinate 12,409 downwards.
TCAAACGTGGCATTGAGCCTGGCATGCTCTGCTTCCAGTTGCGACAAGGCCGAGCGTTCGCCGGTCAGTTCAACAAATCGAACGAGCGCATGACTTCCCGATACCCGTCCCTGCGCTTCAAGCACACCGCCAATATGGGTCATCAATGGCAGATCAAACGCTTCAGCTTCATCCCTCAGCCGCGACAGCGCATCTTCAAAGCTGATGGCTGAATCCGGCGTTAGCCAACGGCCGAATGCCAAAAAATCCTGTCGGTCGATTGGTGCGCCGGAACTCTTTGACAACGCGCCCAAAATCTCGGGCCGGCCATCGGTTCCGTCCCAAACGACGGTCCGCTGGTCGGAAACATTGACCAGGGCTTCCAGACGTTCATTGGTCGCCCGCAAATCCGAAAGTCTTTGCCGGTATTGCTGATTGGATTCATTTAACGCGCCACGTTCGCGAATCATCCATACCGCGGACAGGATTGCAAAGCTCATCGCGCCGCCAAAGACAGCCAGCAAAATCGTGTCTGTCGTTGAAAATGAAAGCATGAATGCCGGATGGGTGGCAACGTCATGTGAATTTGCAAGCGCATAGACCGACATTGCCGGCAACAATGATAAAATTGCAGCCGCCTGCAGCACGAATCGGGACATGAATTCTGTTGGTGAGACACGAACGGGCAAACGCCGCCGGTGTCTGCCACCAGCGTCTTGAACGTCCGGTTTCTTTGCGACCAACACGCCGGCGACAAGCCGTCCGGCTAAGTTGGATCGTCGGGGGAAATTAACCCCTGGCATGTCTTGGTCCTCTCGCCGCTCGATTTCCTAAGACCGCCCTGCCTAGAATCCGGCTTTGTTACCGCCAAGTGGCGGCCGCAGCCTGTTGATGATTCGGTAAAGTTTACATAATTCGCGAATCAGCCGGAAGTCTTTCCGGCGCAAAAATAAAGGCCGTGATATTTGTCAACATCACGACCTCAATATGTTGTGTGTAAAGGTTAATATTTTAATACCGGTAGTGTTCCGGCTTAAACGGCCCTTCTGTCTCGACACCGATATAATCTGCCTGTTCGGGCGATAACTCGGTCAGACTGACGCCAAGTTTGGCCAAATGCAGTCTCGCGACCTTCTCATCGAGATGTTTTGGCAGCACGTAAACCTGGTTGTGATAGTCGTCACCTTTGGTGAAAAGTTCCATCTGACCGAGCACCTGATTGGTGAAAGATGCCGACATGACAAAGCTCGGATGACCGGTAGCATTACCCAAATTGAGCAGTCGTCCCTCGGACAACAAGATCATCCGATTTCCCTTTGCAAATTCGATCACGTCGACCTGCGGCTTTATGTTTGTCCATTTCAGATTTTTCAGACCGGCAACATCGATTTCATTGTCGAAATGGCCGATATTCCCGACAATTGCCATGTCTTTCATTTTCCGCATGTCATCCAGACCGATGACATCCTTGTTGCCTGTTGTCGTAATAAAGATGTCTGCCGACTCGACAACCTCATTGAGATGGACAACTTCGAAGCCATCCATTGCGGCCTGCAATGCGCAGATCGGATCGATTTCGGTGACCTTGACGCGGGCACCGGCACCGCGCAGCGATGCTGCCGATCCCTTGCCGACATCGCCATAACCCAGGACCACGGCTACCTTGCCGGCCATCATCACATCGGTCGCCCGGCGAATGCCGTCCACCAGTGATTCCTTGCAGCCATACTTGTTGTCGAATTTCGACTTCGTGACAGAATCATTCACATTAATGGCCGGGAATGGAAGCATGTCCCTTTTCTGCAACTGGTATAGCCGGTTGACGCCGGTCGTGGTCTCTTCTGTCACGCCCAGGATCGCGTGGCGCTGTTTCACGAACCAGCCAGGGCTTTGCGCCATTCGTTTCTTGATCTGCGCAAACAGGATTTCTTCTTCCTCGGAGCCGGGCTTGGACAGAACATCTTCGCCTTCCTCCGCTCGGGCACCGAGCAGGATATACATTGTAGCGTCACCGCCATCATCCAGGATCAGGTTTGAAAATCCGCCATCGCTCCATTGGAAAATCTGGTCGGTGTAGGTCCAGTAGTCTTCCAGGCTCTCTCCCTTGATCGCAAAGACCGGCGTGCCGGTTGCCGCAATGGCTGCAGCGGCATGATCCTGGGTGGAAAAGATGTTGCAGGATGCCCAGCGAATCTCGGCCCCGAGTTCCTTCAGGGTTTCGATCAGGACCGCCGTCTGGATCGTCATGTGCAGGGAACCGGAAATGCGTGCGCCCTGAAGCGGCTTGGCAGAACCGAATTCTTCCCGGCAGGCCATCAGGCCCGGCATTTCGGTTTCTGCAATTTCAATTTCCTTGCGGCCAAAATCCGCCAGTCCGATATCACTTACTGCATAGTCGGGCGTGTTGCTCATTGTTTTGTTCCTGAGTTCTGGATGGGCTTTGCCGGATAATGGCGCTTCTTGTGCATGAGGCAGTTCAACATCTTGCAGCTTCCGGCGATATGTCTTCGATACAGGGTTCACATGCTTCAAACATGTGATCGACAGAGCCAAATATCAGATCGAAATCTTAATTGCAATATCATATAAAGAAATCTTTATGCCTGCATATTATGCATGGAAATTACATTTTAAGCCGGTCGGTGAATTTCATTCTCCCTCGCCGAAACGCGTATTCACCAATGATTCCAATGCTGTAAGCGCCTCATCAGCCTCGGGACCGGTTGCCGTGACATGAATGTCGGTTCCTTCGGCAGCTGCGAGCATCATCAGTCCCATGATCGAGGTTCCGCCCACAACATGGCCATCCTTGCTCACAAGTATATCCGCGTCGAACTTCTCCAGACATTGCACAAACTTGGCCGAGGCGCGCGCATGCAGACCCCGCTTGTTGCAAATCTTTAGTATCTTGGAAGTCATCTGGTTGGGTCGGTCGATCTCGCTTACGGCTTCATTTCTAGCCTACTGACCCTGAAGCAGCCGGCTTGCGACATTAATGTATTTCCTGCCGGATTCCTGTGCGTCATCCAACGCGCGTTGCATGTCGCCATCGCCGCGCACACTTGCAAGCTTGATCAGCATCGGCAGATTGATTCCGGCAACGACCTCGATCTCGCCGGCCTGCATCACCGAGATAGCAAGATTGGACGGAGTGCCGCCAAACATGTCGGTCAGCAGGATCACGCCTTTGCCGCTATTGACGTTCGAGACCGCATCCAGAATGTCCTGGCGCCGCTGCTCCATATCGTCATCTGGACCAATCGCAATGGTCTCGATTGCTTCCTGCGGGCCAACGACATGTTCCAATGCCAGACGAAATTCATTTGCAAGTTGACCGTGGGTGACAAGCACAAGTCCGATCATGATACTATCCGTTAGTCCCGCTGATTATTGCAAAGCCAAATCGCTAAATGGCTAGCAGTCCCACCTTACCGCAGTGGCTATCTTGGCCAGAAAACTTTGTTGTGCAAGAAAAAATCTGTGGCGATGAAACAACGCGCCGACGATAAGCCTCAAATTTCATCCCAGCCTGCCGGTGTCCTTGAGCCAGGCGAGAATGATGCGCACAGACTGACTTTCATGAAGCCGTGGCAGTTTCAGTAGCGGCAGATTGACCCCCAGCAAATCTGTTTCGCAAGGGTCGGGCATGCGCTCCACATCCGATTCTTTGACAAGCCTTGCGACCAATTCAACGGTACAGTTCGGCTTGTACTCGATTTCCGTTATTCCATAACCATGCAATTCAACCAGACCGGAGATCGTCTCGGGTGCACTGGCATTGATCTTTCCGGCTGCAACGCTCAGCTTCGCCTGGTCATCGCATACAAACGCACAATCAAGGCCGCGGTTCCGGCTGGCTTCAAGCAGGCCTAGAGCTACCGAAGTCTTGCCGGTCCCCGAGGATCCTTCAATAAGGACGCCGGTGCCTGCAATCTCGACCACGCTGCAATGATGGTTGGTTTCCTTGGAATTCAACGCTATCCCAAAATCTTGTTTGTCTTTAAGACCATCTATCTGGGTCTTGGCAGGCGCACAACGAACCGTGCTCCGGTTCTAGGGGCCGGTAAGTTGCCGGCCGTTAGTGTGCCACCATGCGCTTCGATAATCTGACGGGAAATTGAAAGGCCGAGACCTGAGTTCTGGCCGAAGCCCTGGCTTTCGGGACGATCTGTATAAAAGCGCTCAAAAATCCGGTCGAGATCCTCCTCGCGAATGCCGGGTCCATTGTCTCCGACCACGATCTCGGTAAAGTCATCCACATCCCGCAGGAGAATGGCAATCCTTCCGCCATGTTTTGGTACAAAGGAACGGGCATTTTCTATCAGATTGACTATTACCTGTCCCAACCGGGTCTCATGACCGAAAACAAACCATTCTTTTGGATGATCTGGCGGCTCGTCAATGATCAATGAGATTTCCACATTATAGCGGGTCCGGCTGGTCAGATGCTGCGTTTCCACAATGCGTTCCAGCAACAGCTTCAGATCGACCGGGTTTGAATCTTCGCGTGCCAATTCGGCATCGAGTCGTGAAGCGTCCGATATGTCTGTGATCAACCGGTCAAGCCGCTTTACGTCATGCTGGATGATGTCCATTAACCGGTCGCGGGAAGATTCTGTCCTGGCTAGCGGCAATGTCTCGACGGCACTACGCAGGGATGTCAGCGGATTTTTAAGCTCATGGCTGACATCGGCGGCAAAGCTCTCGATCGCCTCAATCCGGGCATACAGCGCATTTGTCATGTCGCGAAGGGTCTGGGACAGATTGCCGATCTCGTCACCGCGCCTGGAAAAATCAGGAATTTGAACGCGGGTTTTCACACCATACCGTACGCGAACTGCCGCTTCTGACAATTTACGCAACGGGTTGGCAATTGTCCCGGCCAACAGAAAGGAAAGGACGAAAAGGACGATGGCCGCTACCAGGAAGACCCGCATGATCGCAATTCGTTCTTCGGCGACAATCCGGTCAATATCGCCGCCCTGGGTCGACAACAGCAGCGCACCCAGAATTGCCCGAAATCTCTGTACCGGCACCGCAACAGACACGATCAGCTCGCCATCCTCGGTCATTCTGACGACAGTCGAACGTCCGCCCGCAAGCGACGACATCACTTCGGGATAGTAAACGCCAGTGCCGGAATATTCTTCATACCTGGGCAAATCGCCCCGCTGGAGCCAACGGTTCAGCGTTCGCCCGATACGCGCGATCATGCCTTCTTCATTATCCTCCAGCAACGGCAGGTCATATCGCAAGATTTGCCCGCCGGCATAAAGGTGGCGGGAATCCAGCAGCAAGATACCATCCTTGTCGTAAATGCGGGCTCGCGTACTGGTGGGTTGTATCAAGGTCCGCAGCAGAGGCGCCACGCGTTCCGCCCGTATCGGCGAATCAAGCGTCTCGAAGCTTGGGATATTCGGTAATGCAGTTTCGCCAGCCTGCAGTTCAATCAACTTGTCGGGATCAACGGTGATGTTGTCGGTCTCGACATTTGCCGAGGCGGCGATCGCGCCGGCTATGATCGTTCCTTGTATCAGCAGGCTCTCTTTTCGCGCATCGATCAAACCTTCGCGAAACTGATTGAGATACAATATGCCTGACAACAGCACCGCCAGGGCTGTCAGGTTCAGGAACAGGATGCGGCGGGTTAGCGAGGAGAAAAAAACGTAACGGAAGGACCTCGTCATCCGGGCTAACAGATCCAGAAGCATTCTTCCGGTTCTGTTTACCGAGCTTTTGATATCGCCGGTTTCTTCGATATCTTCTATGTCGCTTTGGGAAAAATCCTCTGACGAGTCTGGCAGGGGTGAATCTTTTTCATAGACTCCTGGCGTCTCCGCGGTATCCAGTTTCGAATCCTCGGTGTCACCATTCAAGTCCGGCAGATTTCTTGCCGGGTTGTATTTAGTCTCCAGATCCATTCAGTTTCCGGCAGGTTCCTAATCCATGCCAAAAGCGGAACCGTGTTGGACGAAATCAACCCGTTTGTTCTAAATCCCGCAATTAGCCGGGCTTAGATTGCCTCATTTAGCTTATTTATTCCAGCCGCAATCATGCTTCCTTGAAGCGGTACCCTACCCCGTAAAGGGTTTCAATCATCTCAAAACTGTTATCTTCGCTCTTGAATTTCTTCCTTAGCCGCTTGATATGGCTGTCGATCGTGCGGTCGTCAACATACACTTGATCATCATAGGCGGCGTCCATAAGCGCATCACGGCTTTTGACGACACCTGGCCTCTGCGCCAATGCATACAGGATAAGAAACTCGGTAACCGTAAGCGTTACCGGCTTGCCAAGCCAGGTGCAGGTATGTCTTTCCTGATCCATGACCAGCCCGCCGCGTTCCAGCATCTTTGCCTCTCCGCCTGCACCGTTCTTTGCGGTCCCTTCAGGAATCGCGGCTACGCGGCGCAGAACCGCTTTGACACGTTCAACCAGCAGTCTCTGCGAAAATGGCTTACGGATAAAGTCGTCAGCGCCCATCTTGAGGCCAAACAGTTCGTCGATTTCCTCGTCCTTGGAGGTCAGAAATATAACCGGAATATCGGTTTTTTGCCGCAACCTGCGCAGCAATTCCATGCCATCCATGCGGGGCATCTTGATATCGAGAATCGCAAGATCCGGTCTTCTTGCAGTAAGGCCGTCAAGGGCGGAGGCACCGTCAGTGTAGGTTTCAACACGATACCCTTCCGACTCCAGTGCAATTGATACCGATGTCAGAATATTCCGATCGTCATCAACGAGTGCAATAGTAGGCATGCCGTGAAGCTCCCTGGACATATGCATTTCTGTACGCCTTTTCGTGCCAATTTCATTTGATCTTTTATATCGGCGTGCAAAGGCTCCAAAAATGCGCGCAAATTGTGACGCACAACACTTTAGCAGCTATTCAACTGTGCAAACTACATTTGGCTATATTTACCACACCATTCAACCTTCCATTGCCCTCTTGTGCCTCAACTATTCTTTTGGTGTGGATATCGCTTGCAAAATTTTAAATCGTTTAAAATTTTTAAATCGATTAAATATTTGAAATCATTAAGGAAAATACATTTCTTTGTTGTAGTGCCGAATGTTTGCAGTTATAGGGATTCTTCGCACACTGATCGGCGTGGTCAGAACGAAATGAACAAAAATGACCTGCATTTGACCCAAAATGTGGGTTTCGGAGGAAAAGATGGGAAAACCTGTTTCTGATCAGGAAGTAAGAGAATCAGCGTCAGTGGGCGAGCGGGGCCGATACAACCCCGATTTCGGCATCGATAACATCGGCATCGAGCCCTCCCGTTCAGTTTGGTACAATTTGGATTCCCAGGAGCTTTCAGATCACGCGGTCAGCCGTGGCGAGGCGCGACTTGCACAAGGCGGTGCTCTTGCAGTTGAAACAGGCAGCCATACAGGTCGCTCCCCCCAGGACAAATTTGTCGTGGCGGATGCGCTGACGACCGACACGGTATGGTGGGGCAATAACAAGAAGATGCTTCCGCGCAATTTCGAGACGCTGTATCAGGACATGATTGATTATGCCGGCAAGAACGAACTTTACGTTCAGGATCTGAATGGCGGCGCTGATTTGGAAAACCAGATCAATGTCCGCGTGATCACCCAGTTTGCCTGGCATTCACTCTTCATCCGAAATCTGCTGATCCGTCCGGATCAGTCGCAGCTTGATTCCTTTGTTGCGGATCTGACCATAATTGACCTGCCAGGTTTTCGCGCCCATCCCGAACGCCATGGCTGCCGAACCGAAACGGTAATCGCCTGTGATTTCAGCCGCAAACTGGTATTGATCGCCGGCACTGCCTATGCAGGTGAAATGAAAAAGTCCGTATTCACCTATCTCAACTATCTCCTGCCTGAACGCGGTGTCATGCCGATGCATTGTTCGGCAAACTTCGACGAGAAAGACGGAACTGCGATATTCTTCGGTCTTTCGGGCACGGGAAAAACCACCTTGTCGGCGGATGCCAGCAGAGTGCTTGTTGGCGATGACGAACACGGCTGGGGTGCAGACGGCATCTTTAATTTCGAAGGCGGGTGTTATGCCAAGACTATTCGGCTTTCGAAGACGGCTGAACCGGAAATTTTTGCAACCACCTCCATGCCCGGTACCGTGCTTGAGAATGTAATCATTGATGAAGACGGAATACCGGATTTCGAAGATGGCCGTTTGACCGAAAACACGCGTTGCGCTTACCCGCTGGACTACATCCCCAATGCCAGCGAGAACGGCAAGGCTGATCATCCGCGTAACATCATCATGCTGACCGCTGATGCGTTTGGTGTGTTGCCGCCAATTGCGAAGCTGACACCCGCACAGGCAATGTATCACTTCCTCTCAGGCTATACGGCTAAGGTAGCCGGTACCGAAAATGGTGTCGTTGAGCCGCAGGCCACATTCTCAACCTGTTTTGGTGCGCCATTCATGCCGCGCCATCCCGCCGAATACGGAAACCTGTTGCGTCAGCTAATCGCGACGCACAATGTGGATTGCTGGCTTGTTAATACCGGCTGGACCGGTGGTAGCTACGGTACTGGGCAGCGGATGCCGATTGCAGCAACGCGGGCACTTCTTGCCGCTGCCTTGAGCGGCAGTCTGAATGAGGCGGAATTCCGCATCGATGCAAATTTCGGATTTGAGGTTCCTGTCGCCGTTGGTGGCGTGGACTCCTCCATACTCAATCCCCGCTCTACCTGGGCTGACAAGGCTGCCTATGACGCACTTGCGGCAGATCTGGTTGCCATGTTCAGTGATAATTTCGCGAAGTTCGAAAATTACGTCGATACCGACATTTTGGATGCCGCACCGGAAATTTTGCAGGCCGCCCAGTAGACTGTCTATCGCATACCAAGATCGAATTTGATGCCGCGCACGATTGTTTCTTGCAGGAGCGCGCTGCAAATGGCAGAAATACCGCCGAACCTATCCTAAGAGGAGGCGATTTTGGGTATATTTGATTTTGTGAAGTCCGTAGGCAAGAAGCTTGGCATTGGCGATGACGAAGAAGCGCCAAGCGCGGAAGATCTCAAGAAGGAACTCGACAGTTTCGATCTTGGCACTGACAACGTCGAAGTCGAGGTCAAGGGTGATACCGCTGTGATCAAGGGCGAGGTCGCTGACCAGTCAGCCTTTGAAAAGGCGATCGTGGCCGTCGGCAATACGCTTGGGATTTCAAAGGTCGAGGCTTCCGAGATCAAGGTGGCTGAAAGTGGATCGCAGGCAAAGGATCCGGTTTTCTACACCGTCAAGAAGGGCGACAACCTCTGGAAGATTTCCGAAGCCAATTATGGCAAGGGAAACGGCAACAAATACACCATCATATTTGAGGCCAACAAGCCGATGTTGAAAGACCCCGACCTGATCTATCCCGGTCAGGTACTGCGAATTCCCGAGCTAGACTAAACCGTTCGAACAACGGAACATCTAATCCAGCCCGCTCCGTAAAACCGGGGCGGGTTTGTTTTAAGTGTTTGAATTCACGATTTTATCCGGGACGCCGCGACCCGAACAGAATGTCCAATAGCCCTCGCGGCTTGTCATTGTCCCCAGACAAATCCGAACCCGGACGCGGACCACCGCCGACAACCCTGTTGCTGTGCGTGACAGCCGAATCGGTGCCCTGCCTTTGCATTGCAGGCAAACGTCCGCCAACTCCCGGCTGGACCGGTCTTCGAGCCGGCATAGCCGCCAACTCAGGTCGATAGGCACCTGGCAGATAGGCAACAGGAACACCCTTGTGTGCTTGTGACATGAAGGCCGACCAACTGCGCGCCGGCAGGCTGCCGCCAGTCACCTTGTTCATGGGCGCGCCATCATCATTTCCATACCAGATTCCGGTCACCAGATTGGCCGTATAGCCGACAAACAGGGCATCCCTTGAATTTTGCGTTGTCCCGGTTTTACCCGCCGCCTGCCAGCCTGAAATTCTGGCGGCCTGACCGGTGCCGGACCTCAGGACTTCGGACAGCATCGAATTCATCATGCCGAGTTCGCGATGTCGGACTACCTGCCGGGAATCGGTCTCTCGGCGCTCATAAAGGACTTCACCATCCGCCGACCGGACTCGCCGGATCAGCCATGGTGTCACGCCATATCCGCCATTGGAGAACGGTGCATAGGCAGCCGTCAGCTCCATGAGCGTGACCTCAGACGTTCCAAGCGCAATCGAGGCATTGGCATTCAGTTTTGAACGAATTCCAAGCCGATGCGCAGTTTCGACAACCGCCTTCGGGCCGACCTCCATGACGGTCTGGGCAGCGACCGTATTCAGCGATTTCGACAGCGCGGTTTTGAGTGTCACATTGCCATGATATTCGCGTTTATAGTTTTCAGGTGTCCATTTCCCGATCCTGATTCGACGATCATTGCGTACCGTTTCCGGCGTGCGACCGGCTTCCAGAGCGGTCAGATAGACAATCGGCTTGAACGCCGAACCGGGCTGCCTTTTGGCGTCGATTGCGCGGTTGAACTGGCTTTCGGCATATTCTCCGCCACCGACCAGCGCGCGAATTGCGCCGGTTCCATCCAGTGTTACCAAGGCACCCTGGCCGACTTTCAGTTTTTCACCATTCTTCTCCAGTGTCTCGCTGACAACCTTACCGGCAGCCTTTTGCAGATCGAGATCTATGGTGGTGTCTACGACGACATCCTGGTTGATGTCACCGATCAATGTCTTCAGCTGTTTCTTGACCATGTCTGCGATATATTGCTCGGAGCCTGACCAGTATCGTTTTGCTTTCTTGGCCTGCATTGCGAGAGCCTGTGCCGCTTCGCGGTCGCTGATGAAATGTTCACGCCGCATGGCGGTCAACACGATTTGAGCTCGCGCTTCCGCTGCTTCCGGGTCACGCGCTGGCGAAAGCCGGGACGGTGCCTTCAACAGCCCGGCCAGCAAGGCAGCCTCTGCCAGGGTTACATCGCGTGCCGATTTGCCGAAATATCGGCGTGAGGCAGCGTCCACACCATAGGCACCCGAACCGAGGTAAACCCGGTTCAGATAAATCTCCAGGATTTCGTCCTTGGTGTATTTCGCTTCAAGCCAGATCGCGAGCACCGCTTCCTGGATCTTGCGGGCAACGGTTCGCTCAGGCTCGAGAAACAGGTTCTTGGCCAGTTGCTGCGTGATCGTGGACCCGCCTTGTACAACGGAACCGTTGAGCAAATTAATCGTCATGGCCCGCGCAAGCCCGAGCGGATCGATGCCGAAATGCTGGTGGAACCGGTGATCCTCAATCGCCATTGCCGCCATGGGAATATACGGCGACATGACCTCGATCGGCATGGTTTCTCCGCCTGCCGTGCCGCGATTGGCGATCAGCTTGCCATCAACGGAAACAATTCGCGCATTTGGCGGACGATCCGGAATTGTCCAGGTCGACATTTGCGGCAGTTGCGCGGCGTAGTAGCCAACCACACAGGCTAGACCGATACCGCACCAAATGCCCAGTACCAGGCACCAATAGAGAGATCGTCGCAATGAGCCGCTGCGAACGGTTGATTTGTTTGTGCGCCTCTTTCGGGATTGATCTTGGCGTTTGGTTCCGCGCTTGTTCGGCGGATTACGCCCTGAACTTCCGGCGGATCGCCTGGAGCTCGAATTCTTTGCTGCGTTCTTCGATTTTGCAGACGACTTCCGTTTGCCGGATGGTTTTGCGCCAATCCGGTCATCTGCATCCAAACGCAGGTTAAGGCCGCCCCTGCGGCCTGCCCGCTTTTCAAATTGCGGTTCGATGCGTTGTTTTTTGCGTTTTCGTCTGAACATTTTAGCCGGTATATCTTGGAAAATTGCCCTGATATTGGCAGGGCGGGGGCGCAAGTGGAGCCTAATTGAGGCAATTTAAAGGGTGATTAAGACCAGCGCCCTATCTGAAATTTTATCCAGATTTGAACCGGAAATGTGCCGATATCGTTAAAATTTTAGCAATTTTCTTATCAATTCGTTTGGATCAACCGGGCTAGTTTTCCTAAAATTTGAACAATTGCGGGAATCCCGATGTCCGAAGCAGCCGTTTCAGCCACAGCCGGATCACGAAATTACAGCGCACAAGAACCCGGAAAATTACCGGGCCGGGTGCAGTGGGTCGACTACGCCAAGGGATTCTGCATCATTTTCGTTGTCATGATGCATTCTACGCTGGGCGTCGAAAAGGCCGCTGGAGATACCGGCTGGATGCACTACCTCGTCCAATTTGCCAAGCCTTTTCGCATGCCGGACTTCTTCATGATTTCCGGCCTGTTCCTGGGTCTGGTCATTTCCCGGCCCTGGCTGCGATATATCGACCGCAAGGTTGTTCATTTTGCCTATTTCTACGTTCTATGGATGACCATTCAATTTGCCGCAAAGGCTCCACAGTGGCTGGGCGAAGGCCAGACGCTGGCAGAAGTCTTGCAATTTTGGGCAGTGAGTCTGGTCCAGCCATTTGGCACGCT
>JBCCEP010000032.1:0-18061 GCA_039030215.1 Pseudomonadota bacterium | reverse complement strand
TCTGGGTTGAGCACCGGACCCGACATCGCAAAGATGACAAAAGCCGCCAATAGCAGCCTGAGCAAGGTCAGCCACCATGGGCTTTTTGCCGGCGTCTCCTCCTTGGTGATCAGTCTGGCGAGAATCGCGAGCGGCGGAAATATCTCCGTTTGCGGCTTGGGCGGTGTCAATCTCAGCAACCACCAGATTACCGGCAGCAGGATCAGCGCCGACAAGACCCATGGATAGGCAAAAGCTATGGGAAGACCCAACATCAAGCCGCTCCCCTGCGCGTGTGCATCAGATACATATGCAGCGATATCAGCGCATCAGACGCCAGCCGATTGGTGTGGTGAAGCGTGTAGCTCCATCCAAGAGACTCGGCAATACTGCGCAAATGACGGCTGTGATCGCTAAACAGGGTCTCATAATTCTCGCGAAGCGCCTGGGCATTGCCCGCCGTCAATTTCTCACCGGTTTCCGGATCACTGAATTCCACCCGTCCTGAATACGGAAATTCGTCTTCGACGGGATCGACAAGCTGTACCAAATGCCCCCTCGCACCCCGTTGGGCAATTTCCTTGAGCTTGCTGACGGTCTCCTCGACAGGCTGCAGAAAATCTGAAAACAGAATCACTTCCGAGAAATTTCGGACTGTGCTGCCATCCGGAATTTCAGTCTGGGTCGGCGCCGCCAATAAGGCTTCGGCAAGCTTGTCAGCAGCATGGCGGCTCACGATGGGTTTTGAAACACCAAGCCAGCCCAGGCGCTCGCCGCTCCGGGCAAGCAGTTCTGCCATGGCAAAGGCAAGTACCAACGCTCGCGACTGCTTCGAAACCGTTGACAGGCTCGACTTGAACAGCATTGAGGGTGATTCATCAACCCACAACCAGACCATATGAGCGGCCTGCCATTCGCGATCGCGGACATAAAGATGATCATCGCGGGCAGAACGGCGCCAGTCGATTGCTGCCAGATTTTCTCCGATTACATAGGGACGAAACTGCCAGAAATCTTCGCCCACGCCGCGCTTGCGCCTGCCGTGCCAACCCGCAAACACATTATTGGCAACCCGACGGGCTTCGACCAGAAGATCCGGCATCAGCGAAGCCCTCGCACGGGCGCGAGCCATGGTCTCCTTGCTGGTCTCACGTGTAGCGCGCGAGCCGAAAGGTGGCGCCATTATCCAATCCGTCCTTTGCGATCTGCAATGATGTCTCGAACCGTTACTTTCTGCTCTCTGGCGCGTGCCGCAAAAGATACTTGCATCCGATGCTGCAAGACCGGCTCGGCAAGTGCCAGAACATCATCAACCGAAGGCGCCAATCGCCCATGCAGCAACGCACGAGCACGAGAGGTCAACATAAGCGCCTGACTGGCTCTGGGGCCAGGGCCCCATTCAATCAACTCGTCATATTCGTCTTCGACTCCCCCGGGCCGTGCCGAACGCACAAGTTCCAATATGGCGGAAACTACACTCTCACCAACCGGAATGCGCCGCACCAAAGCCTGCATTTCCTGCAACTTCTTTGATGTCATCACCTTTTTGGCTTTTTCCTCATTCGCCCCGGTTGTTTCAAACAGGATTTGCCGTTCGGCATCAATACTCGGATACAAGACATCAATTTGCATCAGGAATCGGTCGAGCTGGGCTTCCGGCAAGGGATAAGTGCCTTCCTGCTCCAGCGGATTTTGCGTAGCCAATACGTGGAACGGTGCCGGCAGGTCATGTCGCTTGCCGGCAATCGTCACGTGATATTCCTGCATGGATTGCAGAAGCGCGGCCTGGGTCCTGGGGCTGGCCCGGTTAATCTCGTCAGCCATCAATAGCTGTGTAAACACCGGACCTTTGACGAACTGAAACGACCGGCTTCCGTCTGAATCGGTGCGAAGGATTTCCGAGCCCAAAATATCAGATGGCATCAAATCCGGTGTGAACTGGATACGCTGTTCCGACAAGCCCAGAACGACGCCCAGCGTTTCAACCAGCTTGGTCTTCGCAAGGCCGGGCAGCCCTACCAGCAACCCATGTCCGCCTGAAAGCAAAGTTATAAGAGAGCGCTCGACAACATCTTCCTGCCCGAAGATAACGGATGCGATTGCGTTCTTTGCGTTTTCTACATCCGTAACCGCCTTCTCAGCAGCGCTGATAATGGCATTTTCTTCCTTTTTTGTAAGACTGCGATCAACTGCGCTCATCTAAAAAATCCTGTAAGAATGGCCACAAAAGCGGCGTGCCGTTAAAATGAACCATCTCGCCCTAATTCAAGCGCCCATTGGGATTGTCGCTTACGCCGTGATTCACTATTTAGGTTATCATGGTAGAAGACATCACGGCCATTACAAGGCCGTAACTATGCTAAACACTTTGTGACACCTGCCAGAGCAGTTTTGTGCCAGATTTGGACACTATCTCATGACCAGCAAAAATGCCAACAAAAGCGCACCAAAACCCGACACAGGATCGGGTTTGTCCGGACTCCAGGCACTTGTGGAACGCGCCGGTGGCAATGACAGGGGAATCCCGCCGGTTGAGCGCTGGGATCCACCGTTTTGCGGCGATCTCGACATTGTAATCAAGCGAGACGGAACCTGGTTTTACATGGGTACACCCATAGGACGTATGCCGCTGGTAAGATTGTTTTCCACTGTTTTGCGCAAAGACGCCGACGGTCGCACTTATCTGGTAACGCCTGTGGAAAAAATCGGCATTACCGTTGAAGATGCGCCCTTCATCGCAGTGGAGATGAATGCGAGCACCAGAGATGGAGAACAAGTACTGACCTTCAGAACCAATACCGGAGATGTGGTCGAAGCCGGACCAGAACACCCGTTGCGATATGAAATAGTACCCGGAAATCAGGGTGTAAAACCCTATCTCCTGGTCAGGGGGAGATTGGAAGCCGTACTTGCTCGACCGGTCATGTATGAATTGATCGCCCATGGCGAGGAATTTCCCGTCGATGGCCAGATGATGTTTGCGGTCAGAAGCAATGGTGCGGTATTCCCGATCATGCCCGCCGAGGAATTGGCAAGACTGTCGAGTTCCACATGAGGTGGTTCGAATATCAATGACCGCAAATGACGATCAACAATCATCGCCCGAATTGATAATCGGCGCAGCAGAATTGCGGGACCTCGCACGAGCAAAACTCGTTGACACTCGGGATACCACCCATGGTGATCATATGTTGAACCCGGGCTTCAGCGATTGGGTGGTCAAAAACGCGGTCACTCCCGCTGCCGTGTTGATCCCGTTGGTTGAAAGAAGTGATGATTTGCAGTTCGTATTTACCAAACGTACTGCCCACCTGAAATCGCATTCCGGTCAGATCGCCTTTCCAGGCGGCAAGATCGATGCGCAGGATCAGGATGCGGTAAGTGCGGCACTTCGTGAGGCCCACGAGGAGATAGACCTGGATCCGCATCATGTTGAAATAATTGGAAATCTGCCGGATTATTTCACCGGTTCCGGTTACCGGATATCACCTGTCCTGGCCCTCGTTGACGGCAACACCCAATTGCATCCAAATCCGGACGAGGTTGAATACATTTTTGAAGTACCAATGAGTTTTTTGATGAATGTCGATAATCACCACATGGGTAGCCGGAAGTTCAAGGGTTCGGATCGCTATTTCTACGAGATGCCCTATCAAGAGCATTACATCTGGGGCGTCACGGCCGGTATCGTGCGAATGATGCATGAGAAACTGTTCAAATGAATATCCCTAAAAGACTGAAAAAAGGGCAAGCCCAATTTCTGGAAAATCCAAATCTCCGGCAGGTATTCGACCTTATCGAGACCGCTGGTGGTCAGATTAGGGTAAATGGCGGCGCGGTAAGGAACGCGCTACTTGGTGAACCTGTCGAAGAAGTAGATTTGTCGACGGACCTGTTGCCTGAACAGGTCTCCAAGCTCGGTGAGGCTTGCGGACTTCAGGTCGTTCCGACTGGTATTGAGCATGGCACGGTAACGGTCATCTCGGGTCACCAACCCTACGAAATAACGACACTTCGTGAAGATATCGAAACCGATGGCCGTTGGGCGACGGTGCAGTTTGGCACCGACTGGAAAGCAGACGCGATGCGGCGGGATTTCACTATTAATGCCCTTTATTGCGACAGAAACGGCAATTTGTACGATCCACTTGTCGGATTTGCCGACCTTGCGGCCCGGACTGTCCGCTTCATTGGTGACCCGGATCAGCGGATTGCAGAGGACAAACTACGAATCCTCCGGTTTTTCAGGTTTTTTGCCTGGTATGGCTCCGACCGACCGGATCCGGAGTCGCTTAAAGCCTGCGTCCGCAATCGAGACGGATTGCAGGGATTGTCGGCCGAACGCATTTGGCGTGAATTCAAGAAACTTATGTCAGCTCCTGATCCGGTTAGATCTCTGTTGTGGATGCGTACGACTAAGATCTTGTCCAGCATTGCGCCTGAAACCGAAAACTGGGGTATCGATCTTTTGCCCTCTCTGGTGGCGATCCGGCAGCAGATGGATGAACCGATTGATCCACTGTTGCGATTGATGGCAATTATCCCACCGCGACTTGACCGCGTAGACGAATTATCTGCACGCCTGAAGCTTTCCAACGACGAAACAGCAAGGCTGAAAAACTGGGCTGGTCTGCCGGAATTGGCAGCGGCCATGACCGAAAATGAGCTTGCGAAAATCATGTATCGCGCAAACAGCCGGGCAGCCCAGGATGCCTTGTGGCTGCAAATGGCCAAACAGGCTTCAAAGGAAGAAGAAACATCCGAAACCCACAAACTTGTCAACTATGCAAAATCGTGGGTCCGGCCTGAATTGCCTGTCCAGGGCCGGGACTTGATCAATCTGGGCCTGCCCGCTGGTCCCGAAATCGGAAAGGTTCTAGCGCAGCTGGAACAGGCCTGGATCGATTCCAACTTCAGTCTGAATAAGGCGGAACTTATTGAGCTTGCAGGCGAAAGTTCCGATTAGATTGCAAAACTGCCGCTAGGCTGCGTCTGCCGCCGGTCTTATCCGCTTTTTGATATTTTCAATCATTGTTTCGCGGATCAATGTTTCGCCATGGGCTGACCTGAGATGACCGACTGTTCTGCGCACAATCTCTGCGTCATCTTCCGCGCTGGTATGCCATTCGCATCCCGGCACCAGCGTCCCGCATTGGAATTCTCGCATAACGATCCTCCTTTAATACGTGGCTGATGACTAAAAAATAATGCTTGAACATGCGGATAACAAGGTTTGTCCGGACTATGGCCACTTCACCATCGGCGGCATAGAAGAAAGAATGGAATGGACATTTCCGCCGGTTTTCAGTCCGAATATTGTGCCACGATCATAAAGAAGATTGAATTCCACGTAGCGCCCGCGTCGAATCAATTGCTCCTCGCGCTCGGCCTCGGTCCATTCAATGTTCATGTTGCGGCGAACCAGCATGGGATAGATCACATTAAAGGCGCGCCCGACATCCTGCGAGAACTTGAAATCGGCCGCCCATCCTCCGTCTTCATCCGAAGAGTGCAGATAGTCGTAGAAAATTCCGCCAATACCGCGCATTTCATTGCGGTGTTTCAGGAAAAAATACTCATCACACCATTGCTTGAATCTGGGATAATCCGCCACCTTATGCCGGTCGCACACGAATTTCATGGCCTTGTGAAAAGCCATTGTGTCTGCGTGTTCCTGTGTTCGGCGGATGTCCAGCACCGGTGTCAAATCTGTTCCACCACCAAACCATTGCGACGTCGTCACCACCATTCGCGTATTCATATGGATCGCGGGAACATTGGGATTCCACGGGTGGCAAATCAACGAGATGCCGGAGGCCCAGAAGCTCGGATCTTCGTCAGCTCCGGGAATTTGTTTGCGGAATTCCTCCGAAAACTCACCATGCACTGTCGACGTATGCACGCCCACCTTCTCGAAAACGCGGCCATGCAGCATGGACATTACACCGCCGCCGCCTTCGCCATCATCACGGGACCATTCGGTTTGAACGAATTTACCCGGTTCAAGATCAACACCAGGGCCTTCCAACTCGGTTTCGACCTCTTCCAGCTTTGCACAGATCTGGTCCCTGAGCTGCCGAAACCAGAATTCAGCCTGCAATTTCTTGGCATCGATCTCCGGCGGAAGACCTTTCGGTAAATCCTGTCTGGAACTACTCATGGAAATTTGCTCCGCATTCTTTCAGCGATTGTTACCGTGTCGGACTTTCCCCCGTCAATAAATCGATAGGCGCCTGTGCACAACCGGAAGAATATGCACCCCTGCCCCTGCAATGTTGCACTTGACACACCGCTTCGCTTAAAATGAAATCGATAAAATCTAGTTGAAATTTAGACAAATATATCCGCCTGGCATTCAGGTAGTATTACGGTAAAGCAATGAATAGCGGATTTGAAAAGCGTAATTCGCGATCGCGAAGCAGGGAAGCAAGCTCGGTAGAAAATGCCCGCCGGACAAACAGGGATTGGGCGGTCCAGAACCACAAGCGGAAAGCCGAACACCCCACCTCGGCAGCATGGAAGCGCCAGACCTGGACACTGCCGAGAGATGAAGCCAGATCCACCGCCCGCGCATTTTTGAAGAAATATCCCCGCGCTGCCTATTGGAGCGAAGTAGAAAGCTGGCGCGTTCTGCCCGACGACAGAATTGAGTTCACAATGCGCAGGTTACCGAGCGCAGACTGAATATTCCAAGTGAGCAGAAGACGCACAGACCATGCACCCTGTTGTAAAGTTCAATTCCCGGTTTGCCCGTCAAGCAAACGTACGATCTGATCAGGGATCTCATCAATAATTGAGTGCCCGACTCCTTCAAAGACATGGACCGCGAACTCACCCGGTAGTTTATGAGCCTGCCGTGTCGGAACAATCCTGTCCTGAGTACCCCAGACGACTTTAACCGGAATGTTCAACTGGTTCAGCGCTTCACGCGATATCTCATACTGGCGCTGCGCATTCAGAAACTTCTCGGCAAATCTGAGATAGATCTCTCCTGCATCGGCGCGTTTTCGATCCTCCAAGAGGTTTGCCAAAGCCTTTTCATTGACTTTTGCATGCCATCCATAGAATTGCTCAAACAAAGGCCGCAGGGTCTCCTCGCGGTCTGCAATCGCAAACCGCCTTAACAGCCTTGCATTGATTTCAGGCCCGAACGCCCCAGGCGCCAGCAAAGTCAGCGACCTGACATGTGCAGGCGATTTCAACGCGATGAGGCAGGCAATCGCACCCCCCATGGAGTGGCCGCAAAAATGGGCTGCATCGATGTCTCGGCTGACCATGTCATCCAGGATTGCATCGGCAGCCTCTGCAGTCCGTCCCGATGTTGAATAATCGGCAGATTTCCCATGCCCCGGCAGGTCATGGGCAATGACCAAACGGTTGTCGTTTAGCCGATCCAGGACCGGCTGCCAGCATCCCGAAGTTGCCGCAAATCCGTGCAGGAGAAGCAGCGGCGGATCACCGCTTCCCTTTTGCATCGCATGGAGTTTTCGTTTCGAGCCTGTCACGGAAGGATCTACGCTCTAATCAGCCACTATTTCGTTGCCGGTAGCCGGTTGACCGCAGAAACAATGGCTTCAAGCGAGGCCGCAACAATGTTCTTGTTGATACCGGCACCGAAGATACGCTTTCCGTCGCTTTCGATTTCCATATAGCAGATCGCCGCCGCATCCGATCCGTGCTGAAGCGAATGTTCGGAATAGTCTTCAACCGAGAACTCGATACCCAGATGGCGCGACAGCGCATCCACAAAGCCGTCAATGGGTCCGGTACCTCGACCCTCGATTGTGTGACTGGTTCCGTCATTCGTAATCTCGGCAGTAATCAGCCTGGTACGCGTTCCTGCCGGATCACTCATGGTTGAATGATCCACAAACCGGATAGGTTGGTCCGGTTGTTCTATGTATTCACGCAGGAATTCGAGATGAATCCGCTCGGAAGGAAGTTCCTTTCCCTCCTTGTCGGTTATCTTCTGGATCACACCACTGAATTCGGCCTGCATCTTCTTGGGCAGGTTGATGCCGTAATCTTCCTGCATGACATAGGCAATACCGCCCTTACCCGATTGTGAATTGATCCGGATAATCGCTTCATACGTCCGGCCAACATCCTGCGGATCGATTGGCAGATATGGAACTTCCCAAAACTCCTTGTTGGACTGGCGAAGTGCCTTCATACCTTTGTTGATCGCGTCCTGATGCGAACCGGAAAATGCGGTGTAGACGAGTTCACCAACATAAGGATGGCGTTCCGGAATGCGCAATTGGTTGGAGTATTCGTAGACGCTTTTGATCCGTTCGATGTCTGAGCAATCCAGCGTCGGATCGATGCCCTGAGTGTACATGTTCAGCGCAAGCGTGACGATATCGACATTGCCCGTCCGTTCACCATTTCCAAACAAGGTTCCCTCAACGCGCTGCCCCCCGGCCATCAAGGCAAGTTCGGTCGCGGCAATACCTGTCCCGCGGTCATTATGGGGATGCAACGACAAGATAACATTTTTACGATTATCCAGATTGCGGCTCATCCACTCGATCTGGTCTGCATGAATATTCGGCGTCGACATCTCCACTGTCGCCGGCAGGTTGAGGATGAGCTTGTTATCTGGTGTCGGCTGGATGATTTCCGTGACCGAATTACAGATATCAAGCGCAAACTCCAGCTCAGTACCGGTGAAACTCTCTGGCGAATACTGAAAACGATAACCGCCGCCGGCATCCTCCGCCATGTCGCGGATCATCTTGGCGGCATCAGTCGCAATCTTTCGGATGCCGGCCTGGTCTGATCCAAAGACAACGCGGCGCTGTAGCTCGGACGTGGAATTGTAGAAATGAACAATCGGCCGGTGCGCACCATCCAGTGCTTCGAAGGTCCGTGTTATCAGTTCGGGACGACATTGAACCAGCACCTGCAAGGAAACATCTTCTGGCACATTGCCTTCCTCGATACACCATCTGGCAAAGTCAAAATCCGTTTGCGAAGCCGACGGAAAACCGATTTCGATTTCCTTGAAACCCATATCCAGGAGCAATTTGAACATACGCTCCTTGCGGTCCTGGCCCATTGGGTCGATCAGCGCCTGGTTACCGTCCCGCAAATCTACGGAACACCAGATCGGCGGTTCGATTATCGCCTTGTTCGGCCAGGTTCGGTCGGTCAGACCGACAGCCGGGAAAGGCTGGTATTTCTTTGCTGCATTTTCCATTACTGGAGACATCTTCTTAATCCGTTTCCTGACGCTGCTCGATGCCGGTTTTTTTCAGCATTATCGGCAGCTATAATTCATAAATCTGTTTGTCACGAAAAGGGGCAGGACCTTGATACGGTCGCTTCGACCGCCGGACGCCCTTCAACTACGGATCCGACGATCGCCAATAAGGCCGAGAAGTAGCTCGAGGCCCAGGGGAAGTCTGTCGATGTTTCCGATCATGGTCATAATCGGAATTGGTAGCCTCACCTTTACCGATTTGCAATAGCAAAGAGTGACAAGATTAGGCTGGAACCGCCTAATCTAGATATCGCCACCGCTGTTGGAACGCCTCGCCAGATGCGCCACAACGTTCTCGATCATGCGCATTCCGGCCGTTCCTCCAAGCGACATTATGGATTCCGGATGAAACTGCACAGCCGCAACCGGTTTGTCCATATGTTCGATACCCATGACAATGCCGTCATCGGTTTGGGCCGTTATAATAAACTCCTTGGGCAGTTCGATCGCGTCCGCATGGATTGAATGGTAGCGGCCCACGGTCACCTTGTCTTCCAGGCCTGAGAACACCTTTCCGGGTTTGACGATCGTAATACGCGAAGGCTTGCCATGCATGGGGATAGGCAATTCGACCAGCTTGCCACCGTAATTCTCGGCAATTGCCTGCAAGCCGAGACAGACGCCGAACAGCGGCAGGTTCCGGTCCCGCACTTTCTCGATCGTAGCTGAACAGTCAAAATCGCCTGGGTTTCCAGGACCGGGCGACATCACTACAAGATCCGGCTTCAAATCGGAAAAGACTGAATCAGAAACCGGGGTCCTGACCGTGGTGACCTCCGCACCCGTTTGCCGGAAATAGTTGGCAAGCGTATGTACAAAACTATCCTCATGATCAACAAGCAGAATACGTATCCCCTCGCCGACCCTGGCCACCTGGCGCTCGCCCGCCTGATCATTGGCTTTTCCGGCTTCACGAACGGCTGCCAGCATTGCGGAAGCCTTCAACTCCGTCTCACGTTCCTCTTCGTCCGGTTCGGAATCAAACAACAGAGTCGCACCGGCACGAACCTCCGCAATGCCATCCTTTATGCGCACGGTCCTGAGCGTCAGCCCGGTATTCATGTCGCCGTTGAAATGAATCATGCCGATCGCACCGCCATACCATGCACGCGGGTTTCTCTCATTCTCCTCGATATACCGCATCGCCCATAGTTTCGGTGCGCCGGTGACCGTTACAGCCCAGGCGTGGCTGAGAAACCCGTCAAACGCATCCATATCCTCTCGAAGCCTGCCTTCAATGTGGTCGACGGTATGGATCAGGCGTGAATACATCTCGATTTGACGGCGGCCGATCACCCTTACGCTTCCCGGCTCGCACACCCGGGATTTGTCATTCCGGTCGACATCCGAACACATGGTAAGTTCGGATTCATCCTTTTTGGAATTCAGAAGCTTCAGGATCTGCTCGGAATCCTCGATCGCATCGCGGCCACGCCGGATTGTCCCTGAAATTGGACAGGTCTCAATTCTACGTCCGACAACCCGCACGAACATCTCGGGCGAGGCGCCGACCAGAAACTCATTCTGCCCAAGATTGATGAAAAACGAATAGGGAGACGGATTGATTTCTTTTAGTTTTCGCGAAATCGCTGATGGCTTGGTCAGACAACGCTCGAAAAATGTCTGGCCCGGAACTACCTCGAACAGGTCACCTCGTTTGAATTTCTCCTTTGCCCGACGGACAATATCAGCATATTCGCCAGGTTGGTGATCGCCCTTAGGCGGCTCAACATCCGTAAATTCAAACGGCTGGTCTTCTGTCTCCCGGCTCAGCCCTTCGGTCGTGGAGTGACCTTTAGAGAAGTCATAGCGGTCATGCCAGGCAATTGCCTGATGATGATCAACGACGAGAATTTCATCCGGCAGATACAAGACGACATCTCGCAATCCTTCAGGACGTTCGATGCGTTGCTCGATTGGGTCGAATTGAAATGCGAGATCGTAACCGAATGCGCCATACAGACCGATATTAGCATCATTCTCCGAATAAAAGAGATCAACGATCGCCCGGATCACCGAAAATACCGTAGGCGCACGGGATCGAAACTCCTCTGATACAATTTTGCCCGCCGGCTTGATTTCGATTTCCACCCGGTCTTCTGCTGGTGTCAGGGAAGCAATATGTTCGTGTCCGGACAAATGCTGCTGGACCATTTCCAGCAACACAGTGCCGCGTTCATTATAGGCTATTACAGAAACCTGCCGTCCCCGCCCTTCAATACCCAATGGAGGATTGACGATCGCGGTATCCCAACGCGTATATCGCCCCGGATATTCATAGTTTGACGAGAACACCGCACCGCGACGGTTATCGACCTGCGACACGACATTGTCTATCGCTGTCGAGTAGTCGTCAGGAAAACTTGACCGATTGACGGTAATGCCGCCTTTGGTGACGTATTCTAGGGGTTCGGAAGTCATTGCCCGGTTCCTATCCTGTCAATTCCGCCAATGGCAAGCGGGCAAATAAAAAAGCCGCCCGGCAAGCTACCAGCGGCTCGTTTTTCCCATTTGCGCACAGATGGTCACAGGCCGCCTCAGCGATCCCGCCACCACCAATTGTTTGTGCACAAAATCATCATGCGACGTTAATAACGTCCGCCCGCACAAAGCGCAAGCACCACCTGTCCTGAAATCAGGTCAACGTCGACATTTCGCCAATTCCTGACCAGGCAGCCTCCCAGAGAATTCGACACTAGATGTTCTTTGGAAATGTCAGGAAGGCCCGAACCGGGCGGATTGGATCGGGCCTTCCTTTGCAAGAAACCCGCCTCATGCTCTTGAGCAGCAGGCAAGTACACGTCACACCGAGTGTTAGCAGGGGGAACGGTATGTCGTGTCTCTTCCACAGCTTGATGCTGCGTGTGTTTCTTATATTTACTATCATAGGTTGTATTTGTAAACGATTCGTTACGCCCCAAGACCGGTTTTTTGGAAGCATGGTGGTAAAATTTATTGATAAATATCAGCAGTTTAGCAAATTAGAAAACAAAAACTCATCAATTTATGCACCTATCCTGCCGCTGGAATACAAATATTACCGCAACAACCTGGGATTGGTTATCAATTGATTCGCCCGATTCCACTGGCTCAGCGCCGCATCCGCCAGCACTATACATGCAGTCTATTAGAACAGACCTTCAATCTGACCTTCATCGTTCAGATAGATTCGTTCTGATGACGGTGACCTCGGTAGTCCGGGCATTGTCATGATCTGGCCAGTGACCACGACGATGAAACCGGCACCTGCTGACAGCCTGACTTCGCGGATCGGGACGGTATGGCCGGTCGGTGCGCCACGCAAATTCGGATCGGTGCTGAAGGAATATTGCGTTTTCGCCATGCAGACCGGTAATCCGCCATAGCCCTTGGCCTCCCAATCCCGCAATTGATCGCGTACAGATTTGTCGGCAATCACCTCCTCGGCACGGTAGATGCGCTTCGCAACCGTCTCAATCTTCTCAAACAGCGGCATTTCGTCTGGATAAAGCGGCGCAAACTGTGAAGCATCCGATTCTGCCATTTGCACGACCTTGTTTGCGAGTTCTTCGGTACCGGCAGAGCCTTCGGCCCAATGGCGGCACACGATCGCCTCCGAACCCATTGAGGTGACGAATTTCTTGATCTCTTCGATTTCCGCGTCGGTATCGGAAATGAAGTGGTTGATCGCGACCACTGCCGGGACGCCAAACTGTTTGACGTTCTCGATGTGACGCCCGAGATTGGCGCAGCCTTTCTCGACCGCGGCTACATTTTCAATACTTAAATCTTCCTTTGCGACACCGCCATTCATCTTGATGGCGCGTACGGTCGCAACGATAACGGTGACATCCGGCTTCAGGCCGGCTTTCCGGCATTTGATATCGAAGAATTTTTCTGCACCAAGATCAGCGCCGAAGCCAGCCTCTGTTACTACATAATCGGCGAGCTTCAAGGCGGTCGTTGTTGCTGCAACGGAATTGCAGCCATGCGCGATATTGGCAAACGGCCCGCCATGGACGAGAGCAGGATTGTTCTCCAGCGTCTGAACAAGGTTGGGCTGCATTGCGTCCTTCAGGAGGACGGTCATCGCGCCGTCGGCCTTGATGTCCCGCGCATAGACCGCGCTCTTGTCCCGGCGATATCCGACAATGATGTCGCCCAGGCGCTTTTCAAGGTCTTTCAGATCCGTTGCGAGACACAATATTGCCATCACTTCAGAGGCAACGGTAATGTCGAAGCCGCCTTCCCGTGGAAATCCGTTTGCAACCCCACCCAGTGAGCAAACGATCTCCCGCAAAGCCCGGTCGTTCATGTCCATTACCCGGCGCCAGGCAATACGACGAATATCGATGTTCTGCTCGTTACCCCAGTAAATGTGATTATCAACCATCGCCGACAACAGGTTGTGGGCAGAGGTAATGGCATGAAAATCACCGGTGAAATGGAGATTGATATCCTCCATCGGAACGACCTGTGCATAGCCGCCGCCGGCCGCACCACCCTTGACCCCGAAACAGGGCCCGAGAGACGCCTCGCGAATACAGATTGCGGCCTTCTTGCCGATCCGGTTTAACCCGTCACCCAGCCCGACGGTTGTGGTTGTTTTGCCTTCACCGGCTGGCGTAGGATTTATGGCGGTCACAAGAATAAGCTTTCCATCCGGACGCGATTGAACCGATTGGATGAATTCCTCCGATATCTTCGCCTTGTCATGTCCGTAGGGAAGCAGATGCTCGGCGGCAATTCCCAATTTGGCGCCAATTTCCTGAATCGGTTTTTTGTCCGCTGCACGGGCAATTTCTATATCGGATTTTACTACAGTCATCATCTACTCCCGGCAGTGAAACAGGTTGGTCTATCTTGCGGAAAATATTCGTGAAATACCAGTATTGATGGGACACCCCGTTCTGAATCGGTCGTAAATTGGATGATTTGCGACAGCGCTGCAACTCACATATGCGGCCTCAAAATCTGGAGGACCCGGTAACGTCATCGTATGGTCAATCACGAAAATATTCTAATGCCACAAATTAAGTGATCACCATACCAATTTACCTGCTGTAGATTGTGCCTACATTCCAAGAACAAACTTGTTCCATCCCAAGGGTCGAAACTCAATTGCGAAAAATCTATCGTTGTTTCCTGCTTGCTGGCGCCTTATGCCTGCTAGCGGCTAATAGCTCAGCACAGGTCGAAAACACGGTCGAGGATTGGTCCTGGACGGTGGATCATTTTGAACGCTTCGGCATTTGGGATTCAGTCTGCGATCACCGCGATGATAACGGGACAAAGTTGCAACGCTGCTATGTCTCGCATGTGGATGTATTTTCGCCACGCCCGAAATTCGCAGCAGCCTTCATGTTCGTGACGCCCGAAGATAATAGCAATTTGAAGTTTGAGTTTCGTTTCGAAACCGGAACCCAATTTGATGAAGGTGGTTTTGCGGTTCTCGTCGACGGTCAGCCAACCTGGAACTTCAACCCCGCCAATTGCCCCTCGCTGAAGTGCATCTTTGAAAGTTCAGAGGCTGAAATCCTGCTGAATGCGATGGAAGAAAAGGGCGAGCTCTATTTTGCCCTGACCGATCGCTTTGGAAGATATTATGAACTCCAGTGGAACACCGAAGGCTTTGCCGAGGCAATTGCCGACATGCGCGGACAGGCGGCGGCGCGGAAATTGTTCTGATCTCGCGCCTTGCTGAACTAACGCTTCAACACGTCCCTGATCTCGACCAGGTTGGATCGAACCCGAAGCAGATAAAATCCCATGATCGCCAGATGCGATGGCATGATCCAGGAGGATTCTCCGCCATTGGACACAATCATCGGCTGGACGTTCAACGCAGCACGTAATTGCTCTGTCGTGCGCGCCCAGAGTTGCCCCAAGCCGCGATCGGAAAAGACGACATTGAAATCCTGTCGGGCCGCGGAAAGAATACCGTAATAGGCATAAAGCTGACCATAGGCGAACCAGAATCGGTCATCGGCCCGGGGGTCAAACCATCCGGCATTCGAAGTCTCCATGCGAGCACGCAGAATATCGGAAGTAGAACCGATATCGCTGGCAACCCGATCCAGAAATTCCAGCAAATTATCCGCCCGGGCATCAAACGTCGCCTCACACCGCGAAAGCCGGTCATTGAACTTCAGAAAATTTTCACGGGCACTGCGATATTTGCTCCAGGCCGGAATTTGCGGCCCGAACGGGCTCATGCTCCAATACCAGGCATGTTCGTCATAGGACAGATCACCACGCGCATCCTGCAGATTCTGATCGATCTGCGAAGTTCCGCGCACCCGGCCCAGCCGGTCGACCAATTCGATGCTCGTACGCCTCAACACCTGATTTACGCCAAGCTGAAACGCCGCCTTGTTGTCAAAGTAAGGCGTGTATTTCCAATCCATTCCGAAAAAGCCGAGCTTGTATAGAAGGGTCGCTGGAATCCAGACATTTTCGTTGACATTGAAATTGATAAGTCCGGCTTCAATTTCGACAATTGCCGACGTGCCACATCGTCCTGCTTCCGCTCCGGCAGCACCCGGTTCAACCGTCCGTCCTGACAGCGAATATTCGGCAATGTAATCCGGGTCAAATCCGGTCCAGCGCTGCGTGTTCCACAGGAAGTAGAGGTAGCTTCCAAGCCAGGCCACAACAATAACAGCCAACGTGGCCCGCAATATCCAGCCGCGCTTTTGATACCAGTTGCCGATGGCCACAAATGGATACAAAAGCGCTGCGATAAAACGCCCGATGCCACGGCCTATTGCCTCGAATACGCGGCTGAAAAATCCGATAATCCCGTCGAACATTTGTTTATGCACCCCTTGCCGGTTGGACGTTTTCGAGAGAATGACTGTTACTTGTAGAACTGCCGACGCAGCGCCTTCTTGTCTTTCAGATAGGAACTGCGAATCTCATTGACCACAAATTCCTGATAATTCGCTGGCCAATGGCTGTAGTCATCGTAAAACCTTGGTTTGTTGAATACAAAGCGAGTCATATAGTCGAAAGGCAGATACTCCGAAATCAGCCGATTGACGATATAAAAATCCTTGTGTTCGGGATTTGCGCGCGAAATCAGGAAACGTTGATGCGGTGCAATGTCCCTGATGTCGATATTCGACCAGTTTGTCACCTGCTTTAATACCTGGCTTATCAACGGCACCGACCCCTCGCGCATAATGACATCCGGATGTCGGGCGCTCCACCCCGCCGCCCATTGCGCATCGACCCGGCTCAGATCGACATCAGGATCCTCATGCATGGCCAACCATGCGACCAGCATGATCATCCGCTTCTCCAGCAATCCGCTGCGCTCAATCCACGACCCCCGCGGCGCATCAATTCGCCCGGACTCGTGAAGGAAGCGATAGACCTGCCGATGGTCATTAATGTCGATATAGGCAACCTGCCAGGGGCGTGATCTGCGAAATCCGGCTGCTGACGGGTCACAGATAACTGTGGTCTGGCGATCTTCGATAAAAACGTAGACCCCGCCAAAATGGGAGGTCCAATAAGTGTCCTGACGAAACACCACTTCTGTCGGCAGGAGTGCATTTTCACGAATATCGCCTGTCGTCTTGGCATAATCGACCATCTGGTTCAGCATCTTGTCATCCCGCCAGGCTTCCGGCTCTTTCAGCAGACGATCAATTAGCAATCGCAGCTCGGCGGTCTGCCCCAGCAAATCCGACGCAGTCTGAACTCGAAACTCTACCTGCTCGATCGACAGGAGATCGTCAATATCGGTGACCTCGTAGACCGAATCCTCGATCTCTCCAAACAGCACATCCTTGATGGTAATGGTTAGCAATTCGCGCGCATTGGCTTCAAAAAACCGATACAGCAGATCTTCGGTGTTCGAAAAAGCAGTCCGCACGACCGGTAAGTCCATCTGATCGGGAGTCAGGATGATAAAGCGGCGATTTACGCCATTGGGATCGAGATAATCCTCGTCGCCAAGCGCTGCGGCGATCTCCGGCGAGAACCCCGCCATGTCGATGCGGAATTTCTTTGTTTTCGGAGGCTTGATGCCAAATCCGGTCAATGCCTGCTTATAGCGCTCCACCAGATGTGGTTCTGATATCTCCAGCAACCGGCCAAAGATGAGCTTGTTGTCGATCAGGCGTTGCATGAAGTGTCCGGAATCCTCGAAAGCGGCATTTGTCCAAAAAACAGATACATACAATACATCAATGCTGAAAAATCAAATGAGCAGCAAGTAGACAAGTTCCCAAATGCACAATGAAATCTGAAATTTCAATGTCGCGAATAAAGCAGCCTCTCCGACTGAAGCTGATTTAATCTGGTAAGGAATAAAATCTTGGATACGGAAATGTCTGGGCTTGACGGAAAGAAAGCGCTGGTCACCGGTGCGAATGGAGGAATTGGGCAGGCAATTGTTAATGCATTGCAGGCCAAGGGCGCAATCGTCGCCGGTTCCGATATCAGCAAATGCCAGGCAGATATCAGCATTGACGGCAATCTGACCGATACGGATTTCTGTGATCGATTACCGGGCCTTGCCAGAGAAAGAATGGATGGCCTCGATGTTCTGGTAAATAATGCCGGCATCATAACCCGCGGAACGAGTGAACAGACCAGCGATGAAGATTTTCGACGCACCATGGCAATAAATGTCGAAGCACCGTTTCGGATCTGTCGCGCAGCAATCCCGATTCTTGCGGAAGCTGGTGGCGGTGCCATCGTCAATACCTCATCATGTTGGGGCGTTCACCCGGGCCCAAATCATCCCCTTTACGTGATGTCGAAGGCAGCCGTCGCTTCTCTGACCCAATGTCTGGGCATGGACCACGCCCATCAGGGCATCCGCGT